>CBIHQO010000904.1:0-2599 GCA_966211735.1 uncultured Schlesneria sp. | reverse complement strand
TGGCAGGAAGGGTTTGAAGAACTGAAATCACCGGCCATTTTGTTTGGGACAGGACAAGGAAGCTATCCCGATATTGCGGGGCTGGTGGCTCATAACTCGTTCGTGCATTCTTACGTCGAACTGGGCTTATTCGGCGGCACGATGTTTTTCGGCTGCTTCTTTTTTATCGGGATGCAGCTCTACCGCATGGGACGGTTACCGGAGCCGCTGATGAGCGACGAGCTCTTGCGGATGCGTCCCTTTATCTGCGCCATGGCTGCCGGCTGGTGTACATCGATTTTCTCTCTGTCTCGATGCTATGTGGTTCCGACGTATCTGCTGATTGGGACCTGTTCTGCTTATTTGAATCTGGTCTGGATCCATACTGAGTCTGGCACTCCCCTGGTTATCTGGAACCGTGGGCACGCGATTCGACTGGCCTTCGCAAGTGGTACGGCCTTTTCGTGCTTATATATCTTCACCGCGATCATGGCTCGCTGAACTGCGAACTGGAATGGGAGGTTGAAACCGATGAGCGCTGCAAGCCTGTTGCTGACACCACCTGAGCAGACGACGTTGTCGACTGCCAGTGATGTCGCAATCCGATTGAAGGTTGTGTCGGCGTCTTCGCAGGCGGAAGCGTTGTTGCTCTGGCGCAAGCTGGAACTCGATCTATCCAATCAGCGCCTGACTAGCTCGTCTCTCTGGACGGAAACGTGGCTGACGCACTTCGGTGAGACTGTTTCGTATCGGTTCGCAATCGGTCTGCGTGATGGGGTGGCTTGCGGGATTGCTTTGCTGACGGAAGGAGTCGGACAATCTGCCGGGCCGTTCCGTCTGAAAACGTGCCACGTGGGAACGGCAGGCGAATTGGATTCGGATTCGGTCTGCGTGGAGTACAACTCGCTGTTGTGTGATCCGGCTGATTATCCCGAATTTGCGCAATTAATCTGGGACTGGATTCAGCGGCAAACACGCTGCGACGAATTGCGTCTGGATGGATTCGACACTCCGTCGATCGAAATGTTCGTGGCACAACATCCTGATGCGGAAGTCGACCGTAAACCGTCCTATTTTGTCGATTTGAAGTCGGTTCGTGAAAACGGCGAAGAGCCGATCATGCGCTTCGGTTCACAGACTCGAAGTAAGATTCGCAGAACGCTACGTGACTTAGGGGATGCGAAGGGTGAGTGGGCAGAATCGGTGACTCGTGCCGAAGAATTGTTCCACCAGATGACGCGGCTGCACCAGGCGCATTGGACCGCCTGCGGTTATCCCGGAGTTTATGCGAGCCGTCGATTTACTGATTTTCATCTCGATCTGCTCCATCGCGCTGTTCCGTCCGGCAAGATGGGCCTCTTCGCTGTCACCGCGGGCAATCGGCTGATTGGCTGCTGTCAAATCCTGGTGGATCGTCAGCGAGTCCTGCATTACCAGTGCGGCCGCGCGCCGGCGACCGGAAGCATCAGCAATGGAGTAGCCCTCGACTACCTGTGTATCTGTGAATCACTTCGACGCGGTTACGACGCCGTTGATTTTCTGGCTGGTGAGACAGAGCACAAACGTCGTCTGTCGACGGATCGAGCGGAATTGGCCTGGGTCACGTGGCGACGCCCGACACTGAAGAATCATGCGATTGATGCCCTGCGGCATCTCAAGAGTGTCAGCGCCCAACTGGGCCGATCGATCGGCCTCGTCCAGGCAACCAGTCGCCCATTGACTTCCGAAGATGGATCACCTGCGAAGAACAACTTATGACTTCCGTCATCACAACAATGGAATCCTCCACGACTCGTCCGCTGTCGGCCGCGGCAACTCCGCGTCCGCTGCGGGTCTGCCATGTCAGCCTGACGTTGAAGACGGGCGGTCTGGAACGTTTGCTGGCCGACATTGCGCGACATCATGATGCGGCGCGGTGCGTCCCTGAGTTTCTGGCCGTCAACGAAGTCGGGCGGTTCGCCGACATCATTCGTGATGCGGGCTGCAAGGTGCATACTCTGCAATCCGCCGGGCGATTTGGACAGTTGCGACAGATGGCTCGCCTTTTCTGCGCCGAGCGATTCGATGTCGTTCACACTCATAACACGTATCCGCATATCAATGGCAGCATCGCCGCGCGCTGGGCTGGTGTACCGATCGTCGTCAACACACGGCATGGTCAGCGAGCGGGTCACGGTTGGAAGTCGCGAACCCAATTCCGCTGGGCCAGTCACCTGGTGAACAAGATCATCGCCGTTTCGGATGATGCGGCCCAGTTGTGCGTGGAGTCGGATGGCGTGCCGCGGCCGAAGGTGCTCCGCATTTGGAATGGCATCGATATTGACGACTTTCAATTCTCGGGTCCGGCGAACGCTCCAGTCGCCATTTCCGTCGCTCGACTTTCAGTCGAGAAAGATTTTCCAACGCTGCTGCGCGCCATCAGCATTGCCATCCAGGCCATTCCCGACTTGCAGCTGAAACTGGTTGGTGACGGGCCTGAACGTGGCAAACTCGAGCAGCTCGCTCGAGAACTCAAGCTCTCTGGACATGTCGAATTCCTGGGTGATCGCCACGATGTTCCCCAGCTTCTCACGCAGGCCGGTTTCTTCGTCAGCTCATCGCTGACAGAAGGAATTTCCCT
>CBIHQO010000903.1:0-2623 GCA_966211735.1 uncultured Schlesneria sp. | reverse complement strand
CGCTTTTGACGCGATGCATGTGGGAATCGATGCAATTCAGCCCTTTGGGAAGCTGACCGACATCGGCCGAGCGATCGAGCGGTTTGCTCGACTGCGCGGATATGCCGTCGTGCAGGAATACCAAGGTCACGGTTTGGGACGTGAATTTCACCAGGAGCCTGGCGTTCCGCATTACGTTCCGAAATTGAATCCCTCAGCGGTGATTCTGGAACCGGGAATGTGCTTCACCGTCGAGCCAATGATCAATGCCGGCACTTGGCGGACGATGCTCGACAAACACGACAAGTGGACTGTCCGTACGATGGATTTATCCCTGTCCGCCCAATTCGAACATACAGTGGTCGTCACGGAGACGGGGGCCGACATCCTGACGGGAACTGAAAACGGTCCAAAGCCGGGACACAAGTTTTAGTGCAGATTGTCAGCCATCGCTCGGCTGGCTAAGATGAAATAGACTGTTGCCGGACAAAAGACGGAGTGAATCCCCTCCGAGGCAAGCGAAAAGGCATTCCGCCCATGAGCGAACGACTGAATTGGATGCTGCCGTCGTTCGAAGCGGCCCGAATCGGGACGATTCAGATCAGGGTCAGTTTGTTTTTTCTGGCCCTGCTGCCTATTTTTGTCATTCGCCTTGGCTGGATGCTCGGTGGCACCGTCATGGCGATTCTGGTCATTTCGGTGCTGCTCCACGAACTGGGACACGTCTGTCTGGCTCGCTGGACAGGTGGATCGGCGACAGAAATCCATCTCTCCCCGATCGGCGGGCTGGCAATGGTCCAAGCGGGTCGCACCCCTTGGTCGCAGTTCGCAACTGCTGCGGCTGGCCCATTCGTGAATCTCGTACTCTGTATGGCGGTGTTTCCGAAGTATTACGCTCCCGAATATTTGTGGGGCATTCTTAACCCACTGCAGCTCCCGATCGCAAAATTGAGCGAAGGCCGGTTGTTACAGGATATTGCCCTGTTGACGTTCGCTGTGAACTGGTTGCTGCTGTTGATCAACCTGTTACCGATTCTTCCGCTGGATGGTGGGCGGATTGTTCGGACGATGCTGCTGTCGCGAATGCATCCTGAACTTGTCGACCGATTTGCTGTTCAGGTCAGTATGGTTGCCGCCGGGCTATTGGCCTTGGGTGGCTTGCTGGGCGACTGGTCTGTCATTGTGTTTCTTGGCAGTGTCCTCCTGATCGTGAACCTGATTCAACTTTTCGAGAGCGAATCGATCGACCGGGACGAAGATTCGTTCCTGGGTTACGATTTCTCGGAGGGGTACACCAGCTTGGATCGTTCCACACCTGCCAACACCAGTATCCAGCCTGCGGAATCGCATCGGGGGTTGTTGCAGCAATGGCGCGAACGCCGTCGGCTGCAGCGGGAGCAGGCGCTGCGTCGACAACAGGAAGATGCCGAACGTCAGCTGGACGACCTTCTGGCCAAAGTCCATGCCAATGGCATGGGTTCTCTGACATCGCACGAGCAGCAATTATTGAAGCAAGTCAGTGACTTGTTGCGTGAGCGCGGAAAACGCCCTTCGTGACGTGATCGTCATCCGAACACTGTCGAAGTGATCGGGGATCCGGATGATTCCGATGGCGAGCATTCTTTTGTCTTCTCCGCTTTTCCCGATTGAATCGTCTGTGCCGGAAAAGCCAGCTTACGCTTTGCCGCAAAAAACGATGGCGATTTGCTCGTTGCTTGGCATGACCTACAGTTCCTAAGCCCGCCGCGCCGAAACCGTGCTTTTGTACGGCGAAGGGTTGGCTGGTTGATCTGCTGAACCGGATTCGGCGTTTAGGGAACTTGATGATGTCAACTTGGCTGCTCGAAACTCCGTCCGAGCATGGCGATGTCGATAAAGGTGAAGTGTCGTTTGCTCCGGGAGCCGATTCGCCGACGATCGGAGTGTTGCAGGAGTTCGGTGATATCACAGGATTGCCGTGCGTGCTCGTCGATCGGGAATTCGGACGGGTGCTCGCCCAATCGCATCCCGATCTGATTCATTACATCCCACCTAATTCTCTCTCGCGCACTGCCGACTCGAGCATCGATGTTCAAATCATCAGTGAGGAACTGACATATTTCGTCATCCCACTTCCCTCCCACGTGGGATTGGCCATCGCCGGCTATGTCCTCTCTTCGCGAAACGCCCGCCCGCCGGAACTGCAACTGGCAGCCATGGAAACGCAACGCTCAGAAAAGGAGCTTGAGCAGTGGCTCGCCGTCGTACCGGTGTGCGACGTGCGCCTGCTACGCCGATTGCTGGAATGCGCGTTTAAGCAGTTGAAACAGCAAAGCCTTGAATCTGATCTGCAACTGGAATTGGAATCGTTGAGCCAGCAGATCGACTACACCTATGAAGAGATCAGTCTGCTGCATCGACTGACGCAGAATCTGCAGTTGTCGCGACCCTCGGAAGAGCTGGCTGAACTCTGCGTGCGTGGCCTCTACCCGCTCATCGAATGTGCGGGGGTCGGGATCTGTGTTGAAAATTCCGACCATTCGATGCGATTCTTGTCTCAGGGGCGTTTGCCGTTTGATCAGATGGGATTCGCCCGCTTGCTGGCTCGATTCGATCAGCACAACTGGAGCAAGCCGCTGGTCAAGAATAAGCTGCAGCATACATT
>CBIHQO010000902.1:0-2641 GCA_966211735.1 uncultured Schlesneria sp. | reverse complement strand
GAATTTTTGCGTTCGAAACTGTTCTTCGACCAGGCCACTGCCGAGACTGAGTGCCAGAGGCTTTGCGCCGAGTTCTTTGCCGCCGCAACGCCCGACGAACTTGAAGTGGACTTCGAGGGCTTTCATCTCGCCGGTCGTGTCCCGGCGACGATCACGTGGGACGAACTCCGCGCCGCCGGGTTCCCCGATCCGTTCTCCGTGCAACTCGTTCACACCGCTGAGGAGCTGTCTTTCTCTTGAGCAATCCCCTCGTCCATGCTGAGCGCTCTGCCCGCAAGTGGGGCGGAACCACTCACGACTATCTGCCACTGCATCAATGGTTCGACGCCACGAAGGGACACCTGGCCGACAACCGGCACCGGATGCTGCTGCATAACAGCTTCGGAATCCTGCTTGCCGAACAAGTCTTCGGACCGTGTCTCACAAACGGTGCCGACCGTCGTGTTTTCGTCCGCGATCTGGCGGCCCAGCACATCCTGGAGGATCTCGGTTTCATTCCCACTGTCGCCCAGTGTCTGGAAGAACTGCGATTGCGCCCATGGATGGCCGGTAGTCGCCGAGCTCGTGTCCCGGAGGCTGCACTTTCTTTTTGTTCCAACCGACCATTTACCGGAGTTCCCGATGCCTGATCGTTTCGTCCGTCAACAGGATCTCGTTCCTGCCGCCCGATTGCAGGCTCTGACCGCGACTGTGATCGGGGTCGGAGCCATCGGTCGTCAGGTCGCGATACAACTGGCCTCCCTCGGCGTCCCGCGGTTGCAACTGATTGACTTCGATGTCGTCGAACCGACGAATGTCACCACCCAGGGCTATTACTGCGGTGATCTTGGCGTTACTAAGGTCTCCGCCACCGCACAGGTGATTCACCAGATTGATCCGACGATCACCGTGGCCACGATTCCCGATCGGTTTCGACCGCGGCAAGAAATCGGCTCGGCCGTGTTCTGCTGCGTCGATTCGATCGAGACGCGGGCTGCGATCTGGAGGTCCGTCAAAGGGCGACACGGATTTTGGTGCGATGGCCGGATGCTCGGGGAAGTCCTCCGCGTGCTGACCGTGACAGAGAAAACCGGCAGGGACCATTATCCCACGACGCTATTCACGGCATTGGAAACCCAACCCGGTCGCTGCACCGCACGCAGCACAATCTACACGGCTAACCTCGCTGCCGGGTTCATGATCCACCAGCTCACTCGTTGGCTCCGAGATCTGCCTGTCGATCCCGAACTCACGCTGAACCTGCTCGCTGGTGAACTCTCGATGCGGGAATTCGCGTCGCGATAATCGACGCTCTGCCGTCTCGAACGAGACGGGATGAAGATTGTGCTTTCTTATCCCCGCAAAGGTACAACATGATGACAGACACCAAAGGTTTCCTTCTGCTGCTCATTCTCTGGGCGCTGACGAACCTCACAGGCCGGTTGCCGACAGTCCATCGCCCATGACAAGTGTCCCGGCGGCCAAGTCCGACCGCGTCATCACCATTCAGGCACTCGACAACGAGTACCATGGTTCCACAGCCATCCGGCCTGATAACCGGCTGGATTATCAGAAGGGCTCTCATGATTAGTTTTCCGATGCGGTCGGTTCGCGGCATCGCCCTGACGTTCGTGATCCTGTTGGGACTCAGCGGGTTGGTTTGGTTCGGTGTCCAGTTCAGTCAGCGCCATCGCGTGGTGCACCAAGATCCGGTTCGTTCTCTGGGGCCGACGATTTCTCAACTGGAACGGATCAGTGAGCTGGTTCCCATTCGGATTCACGTCGCCGACGTGCTGATTGCTGAAGGGGAAGGTTACCGCGGTGCCTGGTTAGTCAAGGGAGATGCCGTGCTGTCATGCGACGTTTCCCGCGCAAAGATCGTTCGGATCGATCCGGCTGCTCGGAGTGCGACGCTCCGATTGCCACCACTACGTGTGACATCAGCCCGCGTCGATCATGAACGGACCAAAACCTGGAACGTCGAAAGGACATCTTGGCTTCCTTGGGCAGGAGGTGACCAGAATGCACTGCGCGATACCGCCATGTATCACGCGCAGCGGTTGATTGAGGACGCGGCGCTCTCCGATCGCAATCTGGAACCAGCCCGAAGCCAGACCGTGATTCTCATCCGGCAAATGTACGAAATCGTTGGTTGGGATGTGACCATCGAATGGGAGTAGCCCACAGAAGCTGAAAGCAATCGGCGACATTCTCCAAGATCAAATTGATCATGGCGCAATAAGTCACCGGCAGCGACTGACCAAGTGCGAATCTCGGCCTCATCGGAATCGACCACCAAGCCAGAAGGTCTCCGGGGCATCGCCCCCGGAGACCTTCGTTTTTTTTAGCTATTGACGACCTTCCGCCACAAAACGACACTGTTACTTGAGCAAATAGACAATGGTAAAATTGGTCGCTCTTCTGAACTATGCTGATTCGCATTGCACCTGTCAGTTTGGATTGTCGGCGATGATTCAGAATTGGAACGTGTCCACCTGCTTGCTCGAATTCTACGCCTTTCGACAGTCGAAAGCCGCAGAAGCTGTGGTCGTAACCTGGAATATCGGGACTCGGACGCAAATTGGTAAACGAAGTGATTTTCGCAACTCGTGTTCGCACTGTGAATTGCGGAATTTACAGGAAAGATTGAATCTCGTCTGGT
>CBIHQO010000901.1:0-2647 GCA_966211735.1 uncultured Schlesneria sp. | reverse complement strand
TCACAGAACTGAATTACAGATGAAGACACCCTCATCCCGCGCGCACCGTCCTGCCGCCACTCTTGAACAGATCGCGCGTCGAGACTACGATAATGAACGATTTGAACGTTTTTTTGAAGAGGCGAGCGTGATGAAAGTGGCAATCATCGGATCGGGAATCTCGGGCCTGACTGCGGCTTATCGGCTGCAACACGCGCATGAGATCACCGTCTTTGAAGCCGCGAATTACGTCGGTGGCCATACCAATACGGTGGATGTCGAGGTTGGCGACGAGCGTCACGCGATCGATACCGGCTTCATTGTGTTCAACGATTGGACCTATCCCAACTTCATCCGCTTACTGAATGAACTAGGTGTTCAGTCGCAGCCAACGTCGATGAGTTTCAGCGTTCGCGATGATCGAACATCCCTGGAGTACAACGGCGAGTCACTGAATTCGCTGTTCGCTCAGCGCCGCAACCTGCTGCGTCCCCGCTTCTATCGCATGGTGGCAGACATCCTGCGTTTCAACCGGGATGCCGATCGCTCTGTTGCAGAGTGCGATCCACAAGCGACAGTAGGTGAGTTCCTGGATCGCTACCGTTATTCGCGAGAATTTGCCGAGCAGTATCTGCTACCGATGGGAGCGGCCATCTGGTCGTGTCCCACGGGGACAATTTCTCAATTTCCGATTCGCTTAATCGTCGACTTCTATCGTAATAACGGCCTGCTGAGTGTCACCCGTCGGCCTACTTGGCGCGTCATCAAAGGTGGGTCGCAAAACTATGTACAGCCGTTGATTCGCAGCTTCAAAGATCGCATTCGGCTGAATACGCCTGTTCGAACTGTCGCTCGCTGCGATGACCATGTCGACATACAGCCCGCCCAGGGAGAGGTGGAACAATTCGACCATGTCATCTTCGCCTGTCATAGCGATCAGGCTCTGCAACTTCTGGGCAAGGATGCGAGTCTGCCCGAACGCGAGATCCTGGGAGAATTCCCATACAACAAGAATCGGGCGGTTCTGCACACCGATCCTTCGGTGCTACCGCAACGCAAGCGAGCATGGGCGAGTTGGAATTATCGAATCCGGCGCGAGACACCCACGGCGGCGACCGTCACCTATAACATGAACATCCTGCAGGGACTTCAATCTCGACACACTATTTGTGTGACGTTGAACGACGAAGCTTCGATCGATCCCAGCCGAATCCTTCAGCGGTTTCAGTATGACCATCCCGTGTTCACCGTGCGCCGTGCGATGGCCCAGGCTCGGCATCGGGAACTGATCAACGTCAACCGGACATCGTATTGCGGAGCGTATTGGGGAAACGGGTTTCACGAAGATGGCGTTGTCAGTGCCCTCGCCGTCGTGAAAGCACTGAAAGCGAGCCGCGAGACGAAGTGCAGCCTTGCCGCTTATCCGCAGGTAGGACAAGCTGAACGAAGGTGCCTGAGCATCGAGGGAGCGGGTGCATGACGCAACACAGCTGCCTGTACGAAGGCGACGTCTGGCATCGACGCCTCACTCCGACCGTCCACGAATTTCGATACTCGCTGTTTCTCGTCTATCTGGATCTCGACGAGCTTGCGACCGTATTTGATCATCGGTGGCTTTGGTCGACTAATCGCCCGAATTGGGCATGGTTCCGTCGTAGCGATCACATCGGGGCCAAGGCGCAACCTCTGGCAGAGTCGGTTCGCGATGTGGTGGAGTCCAAGTTGAACTGGAGGCCCTCCGGCCCCATTCGGTTATTGACGCATTTGAGATATGGCGGGTTCCTGATGAACCCCGTCAGTTTTTTTTATTGCTTTGACGAAGATGGCGAGACCCTGCAGTCGATCGTCGCTGATGTCAGCAATACCCCCTGGAACGAGCGGCACAGCTATGTGCTCGATTTACGGCGGCAAACCAGTGCGGCGTTGACGGCCGAGCTGCCAAAGCAGTTTCACGTCTCTCCCTTTCTGGAAATGGACTACGTCTATCACTGGCAGATGACCACCCCTGGCTCCGAACTGACTCTGGAGATCGAGAACGTTCAAGATCAAGCGAAACCGTTCAAGGCGGCACTGCGGCTACGTCGAAGGCCCATCACCAGTTGGAACCTGGCCCGAGTGTTGGTCTGTTATCCGCTGATGACGCTGCAAGTCTATGCGGGCATCTATTGGCAGGCGCTGCGTTTGTGGTGGAAGCGGGTTCCTTACGTTCCGCACCCGGGTCAAACGACCAACACGATTGATCATTCAGACTATAAGAAAGCTTCCGCATGACCGAAGTCGCTGATACGCACACGAGGCCAGGACGGTTTGCAAGCTTTATGCGTTCGGTCGTGACGAGCCGACTGCGGGGACTGCAGCGTGGTCAGATTCAACTGATCGACGGTGCCGGAGCCATCAATCTGGGGCAAGGCGACGATTTGGAAGTTGAACTCCACGTTCACAACCCGCGTTTCTATCGGGAGACGGTCTTCGGTGGCGCGCTCTCATTTGCAGAGTCTTACGTTCACGGTGATTGGGACTGCGATGATCTGACGACGCTGTTCCGGATCTTTGTCCGCAACTTGAATCAGGCCGACCAATTTGATGGAGGACTCGCAGGCGTGGTCGGCCTCGGTCAGAAATTGTTTCACTGGTGCCGATCCAACAGTCGAACCGGAAGCAAGAAGAA
>CBIHQO010000900.1:0-2657 GCA_966211735.1 uncultured Schlesneria sp. | reverse complement strand
CACGACGAGGGCGATTTGACCTTCTTCGCGATCTTCTTCTGCCGTCTCCGTTTTGGCGGCGGCTTCGGTGGGCACCGTGGCCCCTTTGACTTGGATGATCACGCCCATGCGGTCGGGATCCTGCTTGAGCAATGCCTCCAGCTTCTCGTTGTACGACAACCGCGATGACAACTTGTAGACGCGGGCCAGCGCGGCGAGGAACTGATCACAGATCTTTTTGGCTTCCGGCTTCGCTTCGGCGATGTTTTTGACGGCGGTGGCCAGTCGATCCTGTTCTGAGGGGAGCAGGTGTTTCTTGCCGTCGACGATCAGCTGTGAGGACTCGGCGTCAAAGCGGATCGCTTCTTTGTTGACTCCGCTGACCTTGGCGAGGTCCAGTCCCGGTGGTAACTGCTTGAGATCGACTTCGAAAGAGTCGGGGCCTTCCGTCAGGACTCGGAAAGCCTCTTTTTGCTCGTCATCCAGTTGATACTGGGTGACGAAGCGTTGACGCCAAGCCTGCCATTTTTGCGACATGAAGTCGTAGTCGAGCCACTTCAGATCGTCGGGGTCGCCGGTCATTGCCCGGAAGGTTGGACGAAGGGGGCCGGTGGAATTTTTGAGATACCCTTCGGCGGTCCAAGGGGTCGACGTGCGTTGCGTCCCCAGTTTCCACAGGCCTTCGTACATCAAATGCCAGCCGATAGAAATTCGCAGCAACACCAAAAAGATCACGGCGAGCAGCGAAACTTTGCGAAGATCACCTGGCACTCGTCAGCCTTTCCCACCAAGAGCAATTCGGCAATGGACCTGATCGCGTTGCCGGTTAGCGCAAACCGAAACGCAGGCGACGCCGTCAATTTCCGTGGAAAAAGACCCGCTCTGGCGAAACATTGTGGAACAGGGGTTCCAAGTTTCGGCCCTGTTTGGGGGGCGGGAAAAAGATGGCACCGACCAGTGGGAAATTATCACAGCAAGCCAAGGCTTTTTCGACCCCGAGCACAAAAAAAGCTGTCGACAGTGCATCGGCCAGCGCCGCATCGGGCGCAATCACGCTGACCGACATCATCGATTCGACCGGCCAGCCCGTTCGCGGATCGAGAATATGCCCGTAACGTTTCCCTTGATGGCGAAACCATTGGACGGCGGTGCCACTCGTTCCCAACGCCTGATCTCGCAGCAGCACTGTTGCAAACGGCTTGTCGGGAAGCAAGGGATTTTGCAGACCCACGGGCCAGCCGTCGTGACCGGCATGGCATCCGTGAGCGCGGATGCTGCTGCGGCCCCCATGGACCAGCCAGTTCGGGACGGCGCGTTCGAGCAGCAGTTCGCCCGCCCGATCGACGGCATAACCTTTTCCAACGGCCCCCAGATTCAGTTCGACACCGGGGCGGTCGAAAGCCACGGTGGAACCGGCTTCATCGAGCAACAGGTGGTGCGCGCCGACGCTTTCGATGGTGGTTGCGATTTCACTGACAGACGGAATTGTGTCGGCCTGACGAGCACGTCGCCACAACGAAAGGAGGGCTCCGGCGGTGGGGTCGAATCCACCCGCGGTCTGCTCGCTGACTCGTTTGGCTCGTTGCAACAACTTCCAGAGACTGTCTTCGACGGGAACGGCACTGATCGACGCGGTACGGTTCAACTGAGACAGTGTCGCATCATCCCGGTAGACGCTCATCAGTTGTTCAAGTTCATGAACCAGTTCGAGCGCATCGGAGGCCGCTTCCAGTTGAGCTCCGGGGCCATCGGGATTCAGCATGATGTCAAAGTCACAGGCCATCGCGACCGTACGCAACAGGAGCGTGGGCCCGCGACTGGGAATCTGCTGAGTCGCGCGTTCCGTCAGGTTTTGCCCGATGCGTTCGATCTCGGAACGCGCCGACTGACCGGTCAGGAACTCGCGACGGTTATGCGGATTGGAATTCGTCATGCGGCCGGCCAGTCTACCAATTCCCCAGGGACGCCGCTGTGGATCACGTCGCGTCGCGGCTGTCAATTATTTATTCATTCTTAACAGTTAGCACACCGTCCGTACATAAAGTTCAAGCAAGATCTGCGGCGTAAATCGGGCCGCTGGATGCTGGCCCATGTTTTGTTCTTTTCTCATGGAATTGTTCAAGGAGTCGGGCCTGTGATTGCTCAAGCCAAAAAACGATCGAAGCAGGGATTTACGCTGATCGAGTTGCTGGTTGTCATCGCGATCATCGCCGTGCTGATCGCACTACTATTGCCTGCTGTTCAGCAGGCACGCGAAGCCGCCCGCCGAACTCAGTGCAAGAACAATTTGAAGCAACAGGGATTGGCGTTGATGAATTACGAGAGCACCCACAGGGTGTTCCCGCCGGCCCGCATCGACTTGGGTCCGACCCCAGCTTATTTTCAGGCCAGCTGGACTCAGATGATTCTGCCCTACATCGATCAGGCTCCCCTGTATCAAGCCTACAATTTCAATCTGACGTGGAGCGATCCGGCGAATCTGCCAGTGACTACGGTGAGCATTTCCGCATTTCTCTGTCCGTCAGCTCCTGCTCAGCGAATGGTTCCGCCTTCAACCGTGTTCGACGCTGTCGGGAACCCTTATCCGTCGAAGCCCTATGGATTTTGCGATTACGGTTCCATGAACTCGGTGCGACCGGCGTATTTCCTGAGCAATGGCTTGCCGGTTCCTCCGATGG
>CBIHQO010000899.1:0-2704 GCA_966211735.1 uncultured Schlesneria sp. | reverse complement strand
GTCTTCGGACAACCAGTGCAAACTCCAAAACGACGCCCAACCAAGTTGCATCTCAACTCTTCCTGTCTGTTGCTCGCTTCGCCCAAGGTCGCGCGTCAACCTCTTTAGGCATAGAACAAAAAGAGTGGCAACTTGACACTCGACTCGAGTAGGGCACTGGTTGTCCGAAGCGGCCAACCAGTGGCACAGCGGCAGGGTGGCCGGGTCTGGAGCGTTTCGCGAAGACCCGGTGCTCACTCTGACGTCGAAAACCTGGCCCAGAAGGGCATTACTTCAAGCACTTAACCATACCCACTCGTGCGCGGCTACAGCAGTTCCGGCAGCGGGAAATGCTGGCCTTCGACTAAGGTTTGTGGTCGGCCGGAGAGGTCGGTCAGTAGCGACGCGGCGGGGTGGCCGCGCTCGGCCAACGGGAGCCCAAGAATTGCTGGCGCGGATTCGTGCTCGCATTGTCTCGCCGCAAAACACATCACCATATGCTAGCTTGCGCCCGCCACTACAGCAGTTCCGGCAGCGGGAAATGCTGGCCTTCGACTAGGGTTTGGGGCCGGCCAGACAGGTCGGTCAGTAGCGACGCGTGAGGGTCCAGGCCGAGGTGTTTGTAGAGGCTGGCGAAGACTTCGCCGAAGTGGACGGGGCGGCTGGCGATCGTGGCGGCGTGACGGTCGGTCGAGCCGATCATCTGGCCGGTTCGGAAGCCTCCACCGGCCAGTAGGCCGCAGCCGACTCCGGCCCAATGGTCTCGGCCCGCGTTTTGGTTGATGCGCGGTGTGCGGCCGAATTCTCCCCAAGCGACCACGGCGACATCGTCTGCCATTCCGTGAGCGTGCAGATCATCGATCAGTGCAGAGAGGCCTTGATCGAAATAGGGCAGGTGCGTGTTCTTGGCTTCGCTGAAATTCTGTTCGTGGAAATCCCAGCGACCGAAATTGAGCGTCACCACGCGAACTCCCGCCTGCACCAGTCGTCTGGCCATCAGGAAGTGTTCCAGGTTCCGTGGTGCCCCGTCGGCATAATTCTCGGTAAAGCCTTTGCCGTATCGCTCGCGGACCAGGGGATCTTCCTTACTCAAATCGAGAGCCTCGGCGAGTTGGCTGGATGTCAGCAACCCGAATGCCTGCTGGTTGAACGAATCCAGGCCCGACATCATGCCCGATTGATCCGCCTGCCGTCGGAAGCCGTCCAGATGTTGCAGCAATGCGCGGCGATCTCCCAGGCGCGACAAGGGCAGATCACCCAGCACCAGGTTTTCGCGATCGGGACCCGTCGGACGAAACGCCGAATGAGCGATCCCCAGCATCCCGGGATGGCCGGGCGAACCATACGGCGGATGCCCGGCCTTCGGAGCCAAACCGACAAACGGCGGCATCGCGATCGAGGTCGCTCCCTGATACTTCGAGACCACCGACCCCAGCGACGGCCAGCCCCCCTGCGGCTGGTTCGTGAATGAACGGCCGGTGTAACAGATGAACGAATCGTGGCTGTCATTGGGCGAGCCATACATCGACCGAATCGGCACCAGCTTGTCCATCATCCCGGCCAGTCGCGGCAGATGCTCGCAGATCTGCAGGCCAGGTACATTCGTCGCGATCGGCTGAAACTCGCCCCGGATCTCTTTCGGAGCGTCTGGCTTCAGGTCATACATGTCCTGATGCGGCGGTGCACCGACCAGGTAAATCATGATCACGGCTTTGTGTTTTGCCGTGGAACCCGCTTTCGCCTCGGCCGCCAGCAGTTGCGGCAACGTCAGCCCGCCCAGACCCAATGCTCCGATCTGCAGCACGTCACGGCGCGAAACTCCGTTACACAGCGTCGAACGCGTCGATCCGGTCAGGTTGAGCATCGATTCCCTCCAGTGACATGAACATCACAACAACACATCAACACGAAAGCATATCACACGAACCAGCCGAGTGAAACCTGAACCGATAGCACCAGGGTCTTCGGCAGGTCCCACTCAACGCGGGTAACGACCCTGAGTTCCCGTTGTGAAAGGGCGAGGTGGCATTGCTCGCCCCGGGAGTCAACGTGCCGTGCCACTGCTTGGCCGTTTCGGAAAAGCAGTGCTGACTCCACATAACCCTTTGAAGAAATCGTCTTCCTCAAGGACTTGTCGAGTCCTCAGGAGAGCTGGCAGACAGTCGAAAGTGGGCAGAGGGGAGCGAACTTCGAAGCCTTGCGTAGCAATTAGCACTGCTTGTCCGAAGCGGCCAAGCAATGGCACATCACATTGACATTGAGCGGTCAGGCTCTGCCATCCCGCCCGTTCGATTTCCGCATGATTCTTCATTTCTACATTCGTGCGAATTGATCTTATTCGTGGTCCACTCTTCTTCCTTTCCGTTCCTTCCGTGTGTTCCGTGGTTCACCTTCTCCTCTGCGTCTCCCCTCGTCACTCGTGACTTTCATCTCGTCACTCTGCCTGACTTATTGATCTGTCACAAAACATCCACTTTTTTGAGGAAAACCGCCAAAAACAGGCCCGTTTTGTCCCCCAATGTCAAAAATTGTCCTGGGGTGTCAAAAACTGTCAGTGACTGTCGGCTTCATTGGCGAGCATCCACCCGCAAGTGACGAGATATTTGATGGAAAATGGCAAAATACCCAAAACAACGTCTAGCTCGACTCACGCGAGATATGGCATAACGGACATCGAGTAGGTACCGAAAATCAGTGGACCGTAACCAACGGCCACACGTGTCGA
>CBIHQO010000898.1:0-2724 GCA_966211735.1 uncultured Schlesneria sp. | reverse complement strand
CGTTGGCGGGCGCATTCGTCCAACTGCCCGCTTCCACACAGATCTCGGCGAGAGCGGCGTGATCGTAGGCTGGGAAGTTGAGGAGGGCGGACCAATCTAATCCACTCCGAGCGAGTAATTGTCGGACGTGCTGTGCCTGCAGTCGCATCGCCAGATCCTCGGGGGCGAAGGCTTCTGGCGTGTTTGTACCCAGCAGCAGGAACTCACCCGCAGCAGTCTCAATCGCGACCACTTCATGAAAAGCGCGTCGCATCGACTGGACGACGATGCGCAACGGATCCGGCCCATAGTCCACGCACTGGAATCGCTGACAGAAGATTCCGCCCTCGGCCAGGCAGCGCGAAGCATGCTGATAATGATCCGCGGTAAACATCGCTCCGCCAGCGACAATCGACGACGGAGGTGGTGAACTGAGAATGACATCAAAGCGTTCGCGACTCGACATCACCGCCAGCGTTGGCGGGATCGTCACCAACGTCACTCGTTCATCGACGAGTGGATTCAGGCCGGTTTCCGTCGCCAGCGGGCCACGGATGATGTCGATCAGATGCCGATCATCTTCGATGCAGACAATCTCATGCGTGGGGAATTGCAGGCACGTCGTCATCGGAACGCCGCCGGAAGCCCCCAGCAATAAGACTCGATTGGGCTGATCAACTAGCACCAGCGGATACACCGCTTGCAACACTTCGGGAGCAAACTGCGGATACGCTTCGGTGTTCGCCGAGATCACCGCTCGTGGAATTCCATTTTCTCGCAGATGTAATTCCAGGCCGTGCGAACGCCAGACCGTTAGCGGACCATGTGTCCCTTCGCTGCCGTAAATCGCATGAGCATCATCGAGCATCGGCAGTAGTCGCGATTCCCAGCCGATGCGATGTGCGACGAACGAGGGAGTCGAAAACAATAGCTTCGCAACGAGAGCAGGGTTGTGATGACCGCTCCAGAGTGGTACCGACAGGCTAAAGACACAGCAGAAGGCGATTCCGGCTTGCATCGGCCACGCCAGACTCAGTTGGCCAGATGTTGCCAAGGTCACGAGCGATGTCAGAACCAGCGAACCGCAGATCATCGCCAGCACGAAACTCAGGCTTGTTCCCTCAAAGCAGAACTGAGTCAGCACGAATCCGCTGGCTATTCCGACAGCGGACAGACCTCGCCCAGATGAAGCACGAATGCGAGGCGCGACGGCGGACATTCCGTAACCGGCGGGTGCCATTAAGGCCATCAGCAACAAGACACGGAACGTCGTCAGCAAAGTAATCGATGTCAGCGAAGCGGTCGCCCACAACGCGGATCCAACGACCGTCGGAAATGTGGCGAGCAGCAACGCACCACAGGCGGCCGGGATCAGCATCTGCCAAGGAGCTTGTGCTGTCGAACCCGTCCTTCTGCTCTGCAGCAGTTGACCGATCCCGAAACCAAGCGCCAAACCCATCCACTCGGCGGAATAAACTTGCCAGGTATTTGGCATCAACTGACCGGTGAGACGCATCAGCACGGCAATCAGCCCACCAATCGCGACCATCGCCACCGTCTGCATCAATCCCGCGCTCAGCTTCACGCCATCAGTCACGAAGGGTGAGTCTCCAGGCGATTGACTGACATCTTGATCCGCTGCCAGTCCGAGCCATTGAGCCGCTCCCAGCAATCTCGACAGAACCAGGATCGCGACGGCGCAAGCAACGGTACACCAAGCGCCAATCCATGGTGCCAGCAGCAAAGCACTGATGCCAACCCCGACGGCAAATCCAAATGCCATTCCCGCAGCAAGTCCACTGCGATCCCAGCGGCCCATGTTGGAGTCCAGTACCCCGAACAAAAAGCTGGTCGTGAGCCAGCTTGTCACGAACCAGACAGGCACAGCCATGCCCAATCCGAGCACCAGCCGAGTCGACTCGGAGGCGAGCAGCGACATCGGGACAAACGGCATCAGCAAGGCCAGCCCACCGATGATCCAGGGCTGCAATAACGTCCAAGTGCAGGCAATGACCGCCAATTCCGACGGATTCAAATAGCGAGACAGCGAGAATCGTCGGCCGACAACAACACCGCCAGCGACCATCAGGATCGCGGCATTCGTAAACGCCCGATCGTCGCTCCAAGTGAGTGCCCAGGACAGGCCCGTGGAAACCGCCAAAATGCCGACCAGGACACCACTTAAGGTGGCCGCCCAAGGGCAATTCAATGCCTTGCGACAAGTGGCGTACAAACGTTCCGTCAGATGACCCGAAACCATGGCGTCCATGCCCCCCATTCAAAGTGGTCAGCCAAGCCTTCCGATCAGTCTTGGCTTCCGCAAATGGGGGTTCTAGCGGAATGCGGCAAACCTCAGCAAGATCGGTTATCGGCACATTCCGCCATTTGAACGGCAACGCAGGTCTTGTCTGCCAAAACGAAGGCAATTCGAAGGGTGGCCTCGGGCTGGAGCGCTTCGCGAAGCCCCGGTCTGCTAACGCCGCGCTTGCGGTCGACTTCAATCGCCTTTACGCGGCGCTTCCCGCTGGTCGAGTTCCGGTCACTCTTACGTCTGACTCGGGATCCAGACACAATTCACAAGTCGTCACGATGAAGACACGGTGTCGAATATGGCGCAGTCACGAATCGGTGGCGACCAGCGTCCAGACCCATTCGACCTGCCAAGTTCATATCGACGGATTCAATCCGCCAACCTATCGTTCCACGTCTGAGTTTGCTGACTTAGATGTGGTGTGTTGGGGGGGC
>CBIHQO010000897.1:0-2725 GCA_966211735.1 uncultured Schlesneria sp. | reverse complement strand
TGTTGGCGTCGTCCAGGCCGAGGACGTGCCGAGCGTATTCGATGACCGCCACCTGCATCCCCAGACAGATACCGAAGTACGGCAACTTGTTTTCCCGAGCGAACCGCACCGCCTGAATTTTTCCTTCAATCCCGCGATGCCCGAATCCACCGGGAACCAGCAACCCGTCGACGCCAGCCAACGCCGACGCCGCATCGTGTCGTTCCAGTTGTTCGGCTTCGATTCGCTTGACGATGACTCGTGTTGAATGAGCAATGCCAGCGTGATCGAGCGCTTCGTAGATTGACTTGTAGGCGTCGCGGTGTTCGATGTACTTGCCGACGACCGCGATCGTCACTTCGTGCTGCGGGTTCTTGATCCGTCGCACCAACTCCTCCCAGTCATCCATGTTCAGTGGACCGGAGGGAAGGTTCAGGCGATCCAAAATCAGCTTGTCCAAGCCATATTGAATCAGCCCGACGGGAACTTCGTAAATCGAGAACTCTTTGTCCTGCTCTTCGATGACCGCATGCTTTTCGACATTGCAGAACAGTGCGATCTTATCGGCGTTTTCACGTCCGAGCGGTCGCTCGGTCCGCACGATCAGGATGTCGGGCTGAATCCCGATTTCGCGCAATTGCTGAACACTGTGCTGCGTTGGCTTCGTCTTCAGTTCTCGAGCCGCTTTCAGGTACGGTACCAGCGTCAGGTGAACGAACAGACAGTTCTGGCGGCCGATATCCAACGGGATCTGTCGGATCGCTTCCAGGAACGGCAGACCTTCGATATCGCCGACGGTTCCACCCAGTTCCGTAATAACCACATCCACATCGGGACCCGCCAGACCCAGCACCGCCGCTTTGATCTCGTCGGTGATGTGCGGCACGACCTGCACGGTCTTGCCCAGATATTTTCCTTCGCGTTCCTTCTGGATCACCTTCAGATAGATCCGGCCCGAAGTGTAGTTCGACTCTCGCGAGAGGGGGCTATTGGTGAATCGTTCGTAGTGTCCAAGATCCAGGTCGGTCTCGGCACCGTCATCCAGCACATAGACTTCACCGTGCTGAAAGGGGCTCATCGTCCCGGGATCGACGTTGATGTACGGGTCCAGCTTCTGCATGCGGACGCGTAGGCCGCGGCGTTCGAGAATCGTGCCAATCGACGCCGAGGTCAGGCCCTTGCCGAGCGAACTTACCACTCCACCAGTCACGAAAATATGCTTGGTCATCAATACATTCTGCCCCCCGTCGCCACGTCCGAAAGCGAACGTAAGGCGATCGAGGAAAAAATAGAACTCGGAACAAGATTGCGAAAGACGGCAGTTACGATTGCCAGTCTGGGAGAAACGTCACGGGCGGAATCACTTGGCAGCCGTCGTGCGTTGTCGCGCGACGAACCGAGCATAATCCTCCGGCGTGTCGATGCCAACCGAGTGATGCTGGACAACTGCAACCTGAATGCGAGCTCCCGCTTCCAGAGCCCGTAATTGCTCGAGTTTTTCAAGCTGTTCCAAGCGTGACGGCGGCAATGTTGTTAATTTTCGCAGGAAATCCGCCCGGTACGCATAAATCCCCAAATGCAACAGCCACGGCTGATCCGTAGCGAGTGCTTCGGCAGGATCGCGATCTCGGCAGAAGGGAATTGCAGCGCGGCTGAAGTACAACGCCCGCCCGTCACCGCCGACGACCACTTTGACGCACGACGACGCCTGAACTTGCTCCAGACTTGTCATCGGCGTGGCCAGCGTCGCCATTTCGGCTCCGAGGCAATTGACGAGCGCCGCAACCACCGCATCGATATTGGCAGGGTCGATCTCGGGCTCGTCCCCTTGAATATTGACGAAGATGTCCCCGTCGGCGCAGCGCCGGGCGGCGACTTCTGCGATCCGGTCGGTCCCGCTGGGGTGCTCGCCTGTGAGTTCGCAGGTCGCTCCGAATCCCTGAGCGATCCGCCGGATCTCGTCGCTATCGGCCGCGATCAGGATTTCTTTCAGCGACTTCGCCTTCGAAGCCGCTCGCCAAGTGTATTCAATCAGTGGTTTGCCGGTCTCGGCCAACAGCAACTTGCGAGGAAGCCGGGTCGACTGCAACCGCGCCGGAATGATTCCATAGACGTTCATCTTCAACCTCCTGTTGTCGATTCTTAACTTGGCCCAACTTTAGATCCAAGCTCGGCGGAAAGAATGACAACGAAGAAGAGTCACGTCAAACAGAGCGAGCCGAGCGTGAGCAAGGCCACACGTCACTCACTTTGATTTCGCTCGTTTGGCGGTGACGTCAATGCGCAGCGTGGTGAGATGCGGGATTCCATCCGCGCCGGCTTCCACTTTGCCGTCGGCTGCCGTGATGGAAAAGACATCCCAGCCTGCATCGCCGAACTCGTTCAGTTTGGTTTGCAGAGTCCCGGTATCCACATTGACCGTCGTGTATTCCCAGGTAATCCGAGCAGGTTCATTTTGTGCGGAAGCGTGCCTGGCGGAACTTGCCGAAAGCACAAAGCAACTGGCTCCAATGCCAATCGCGGCACACAGCAATCCATTTTGTAATTGAGTTTTCATCGGAACTCCTTCGGTAAGAAACTGATCGACGTCTGGCTCAGCGCGGAATTCACACGCGCGTCCCTCGTGAACGTGATGACCGGAAATCGGATCATCAAATCATGCCAATAAGTCGCGAACGACTTCGCCGTGAACATTCGTCAGCCGGCGCGAGAGTCCGTTGTGGTAATAGGTCAGCCGCGTGTGGTC
>CBIHQO010000896.1:0-2731 GCA_966211735.1 uncultured Schlesneria sp. | reverse complement strand
GTTTTGATGCTGAGGCTTGTTGAGCCAGCGCGGGTTCGGAAGGTGCGTTGCCAGCTATCGCCGCGAGCGATGTGGCGGTGATTCGTTTGATCCAGTCGCGACGTCCGACGGGATGGGAGTGCTGACTCTGTCCGTTTAATTCGTCTTGAGGTTGCAGAGGCATTCTCGCGGTCCTTCTCGTTGGATTGGGAAATGCTCGATGTCATCCATCGTGGGGAATTGATGGCTGACCTTCAACCCATCGATTTGTGGAGTTCACTGGGCGAACCCTGTAGCATCATCCGAATTGCTGCGTGTTCGTTTTCAGGCGGGGTTCTGGATGTCCGAAAGTTCTACGAAAGTTCTGTCCCCCGCCGAGGCCGTCGCGCGGTGCCAGATTATTTTTGCGCATGCGTGGATGGTGCGAACCTTCGTCAAGCACAGCGAGACGGTGGAGGACTTTCCGGAGTTGATGCAGATCGTGCGGACAGTGTTCGATACGTCGCGGGCATTGGAACCGAAGGTTCAGGACCCTGCCGACTATATCGCAACGCTGCGCAAGAAAATCGGGAAGTTGCGGGAGGCTGCGGATCAGTTTCGTAGGGACTCGCCAATTGCTTCGGACCATACCAACTTCAAGCAAGCGGTCATTTCGATGGATGGCTGCGTGGCGGACTTGGATGCGATCCTGAAGATGTTCCCCGCTGCGGCTCCACCGCCGATGCCTGCAAACTTTCGGATGGGGGCAAAGTCCGGTACTGTAGTGCCAGCCACAGAACCGCCGCCTGCCGATTGAGCCTGCTGAACTCCCACCGATTGACTTCAGAGTTTCTTCATGTCCGAACCATTAGTGTTCATGATGGGAAAGTTCGCCGCCCACATCCCTGTGGATCGGACTTATTTTGAATCCCATTTGTGGGTGATGCCGGGAGCTGGCTACCTACGAGTCGGCTTTACGTCTTATGCGGTGCGATTGCTGCAAGATGTTTATTTTCTGGACTGGCAGATTGATCCAGACACCGTCGTTCGCAAGAAACAATCCATCGGTGAAATTGAGAGTTCGAAAGCGGTGTCGACAATGTATGCGCCGGCCGATGGTCGGGTGGTGCGGTTTAACGAAGCTTTGATGAATGACCCGTCTCTGATCAACGCCGACAATTACGACAAGGGTTGGCTGTATGAGTTTGAGACCACGCAGCCATTGCTTTCGCCTGCCGAGTACGTCAAGGTTTTGGATGCGGGCTGGGAACAGACACAGCGTGTGTTGAAGAATCAGTTCAACGATTAAAGAAATCAGTGGTTCCTTTATTGATCGATCGCAACGAGACTTGGCGGTTCGGCGGGAGCCTCGCCCTCCCAAAGACGGTCTTGGTGGTTTGGTTGCGGACTTATTGCGGCAGTTCGACGAAGTGGTTTGAGGAACGTATTTCATGGCCGGACGAAAACTCACCGTTGTGATCTCGCAATCGCCGGGGAAAAACCCGGTGAAGCGGCAACTGGAAGAAGAGATCGCGACGCGTTTGATGCTGGCGGGAACGGCCGAAGTTTCTGTCGTACCGCACCTCTATGATTTGACCGCCGATCACACCGGGATGCTGTGGCTGAAATCGTTACGCGGCAACCTGGTCGTACTGGGCTGGCTGTACCCTCGCGCGATTCGCTGGGTGCTGGATCGCAATGGAGTCAAAGGCAAAGAGGGGGAATCGCGTCTCAACCTTGCTGAAGATGCTGACGCAGACGACGAGCATCCCGAAGAAGAAGCGCCAGAGCAGCGCGGGATTGGATCGCTGAATGTTCCCAATCGATTGATCTATGCCATCGATCTGCGAAACGACGCGAGTCCGCAGACTTATCTCACTGAAATCCAACGTCTGGCGGACTTGGTTTCGACGCCACTGGTGCAATTGGGAAGCTTTGGTAGCGCACCGTCACCATTGCCGATTCTGCCGACCAATGGACACGTGGCAGAACCGCCCGCTCGCGAAGCCCCTGCGAAGACGATGTCGGGATTGGATTTGCACAGCTTGATGAACGGGCACTCGACCGACACAGCACCGCCGACCGTGATCGATGGTGCCGATGTGCGGCGACGGTGGTATCCGGTGATCGATTACAGCCGCTGCACGAACTGTATGGAATGCATCGATTTCTGCCTGTTCGGTGTCTATGGCGTCGATCATTCCGATCGAATCCTGGTGGAGGAGCAGGACAACTGCAAGAAGGGTTGTCCCGCGTGCAGTCGTGTCTGCCCCGTCAATGCGATCATCTTCCCTGAGCATAAGACGCCGGGGATTGCCGGTGCTGATGGCGGACCGGTCGAAGACTTCAAGATCGATCTGTCGAAGCTGTTTGGTGCCCCTTCCGCATTGGAAATGGCCGTGCTGGAACGGGACACGGAACTGGTTGCCGATGGTCGCGAAGCGGTCGGAGCAGCCATTGGTTTGCCAAAGCGTCAGACAGATCAGGTCGAGAAACCTCGCGATGACTTGGACGACCTGATGGACGGCCTGGACGCGTTGGATTTGTAGTCCGCAGCTTCCTTGACGGTGCCTGCGACGGCTGAGATCGTTCCTCAGGAACAAACGAAGAAATGCCACTGATTGATCAACTGCGACAGGCTCAATCGTCGGCTGCGGAGTCGCTCATTCAGGATGCATCCGCCGCGGGGCCTTGGGAAGGTGAGCTTTAGGCGTCGGCGCTGTCGACTGCCACGGCCAACGCGACGTTTCAACTGGCGATTCGCGAACGGGCT
>CBIHQO010000895.1:0-2731 GCA_966211735.1 uncultured Schlesneria sp. | reverse complement strand
CTGTTCGTCGTCCGCATAGAAGATCGCGGATCGATACTGGCGACCGACATCACCTTCACCTTGCCGATTCAACTGAGTTGGATCGTGCGCATCGAAGAACACAGCCAGCAAGTCTTCGTACGAGACTTCGTTCGGATCGTAGGTTACGCGGATCGCTTCCGCATGCGCCGTTGTCCCAAGGTGAACACGGTCGTAATTCGCAGTGGCCTTCGTTCCGCCACAGTAACCACTCTCAACATCGACGACACCCGCCACCTGCTCAAATGCGAACTCCGTACACCAGAAGCATCCGCCAGCGAAAACCGCAGTCTCCGTTTTCCCTTCTTCAGAGGCGGCGATTCCCGGTACGGCAACTGGAGTTGCGGCCTTTCCCGGTTGACCGGCAGGAGTTCGTGTTCCAGCTTTGGGAGCTTTGATCTCGGCCGCCATGATCAATGAGAAGCCAACGATACCTGCTCCCAGTGCCACCATCGCCAGTACAGCTACTCGCATCATAGATTCCAACGAATGAAAGGCGGTTTTACCGGAGCGGACTTATCGCGGCGCTCGCTGGAACTTTAACGTTGTGCCATGACACTGTCAAATTTTGGACAGAGTGTCTGACACGACGGAGCGGGCGAACTTGGAATAACCATCGGAATTCATGAAGAGGTCAGGGACTGGAAACGCCATCCGGAGCGACCGTTTTGAATTCGATAAGAACTTCTCTGAAGGTGGTTGTTCCGATATTCTTTGCGCTGTGAGTAATCGGTACGGCAGGATAACCCGGTCGATCCGCGACGATGTGGTCACCGTCGATCCGGAATGCGACTGCTCCACCGGATTCGAGTTCCACAGTATCGAGTATTTCTCCTTTCGGGCCAAAAACTTCAAGCGTCGATCCGGCGAGGATGCGAACGACGTAGTCGAGCTTATGAGTGTGAGTGGCACCTCGCTCCCCCGGTTCCAGATCGAGATGCCAGACAATGACGCGGTCGTTTTCGAAAACTTTCTGCGTTCCAACTCCAGCCATGATCTCGTCCTTTGTGGTCAGTCTGGGAAAGGCTGTATTAACCGCGATTCACTGAAAAATCGGCTTTTTGTCCGTTGGCTGTCGAGAGGCTGCGTCCACCGTTGATCGTAGATTCAATGGTTGTTCATGATTTGGGTTCCCTAGCAAGCGCTCGGACATCCACAGTGTGGGCACGCATGCGCTTTCTTGGAAACGATTCCCTGGCAGTCGACACAGTGGGTTAGACCGATTTCTTTCGTGCCTTCCTGACGAGGTGAGACAACGTCTCCATCACAACAGTTGTCCAATTTGTGAATCAGTGACCGCCAATGTGGAACCCAACGATCCTGGCTCCGCTCCTCAAGGATCCGAAAGGCGACAACGATAAAAAAGGCGATGAATACGATCACCATCTCGTTGATCGCGACACCCCATGCAGCGATTGCGCCTGCGGAAATGAGATAGCTCCACATGGCAATCTTCAATGTGGACCGATCTTGGGTCTTGATTGCGTTGAGCAGTAACGCTTCGTACGGCGTCAGTTGAAGTGGTGCCATGAGTTCGTCTCGCAGTAACATCGGTCACGCGAGATGTTGACACATTCGATAAAGATCGGCAACAGCCGCTTCTGTTTCCAAGCCAGCGACCTACCGGATTGGATTCGTCCAGCAACTTGGATCGGTCAGTCTGAAATAGAACGCCGCGATACTGACACATCGCTGAAGATGTGTCGTATGGCGACGGTGCTGATGGAAGTATGCTAGCGGGGCAGATCGCTGTGATCTCTGACCGTACCGCGTTCTTGCTCGTAGTATCGTCGTTCGTGGTGATAGGCCAGACCAAGGAATGCGACTCCGATCCCTACGACTGAACCCATCAGTAGCACGATCAGAATCACAAGCAGCGACGGCAGGCCATAGAGTTGATGACTATTCGGATTAAGAACATCCGGACCGTAAGCCTGGAACCTTAGTCCATATCCAATTGCCGTTAGGCCCAATCCGATCAGGCCGCCAGCGGTGATGATCGCTCCACAAAGTGCTCGCATTGATCGCTCCTCTTTGATGTGCAACGCCGCCACGGATTAGCGGATTCGTTCGGCACATTTCGATACAAAACTCATTGACCGACCATACGAAGGCAGCCACTGAAAACCAGCAGGATCCCTGCCAGGATCATCAGGATGCTGCTGCAACCGCATCCGAGCCAGGGACCTCGCGGTCCTTGTGGCTGATAAAATCCGCCGCTGCCAAACAATGGTCCGCCTGGTCCCAAACTCATGATTTCAACCTTTCAATAGAAGTCCCAGCGAAAATCTGAACGTGTTTAAGGCTTCACAATGCGCCCGGCGTCAAACGCGATCTTGCCCTCTTTCGCGTTTCGTACCCATTCCTGCATATTGGCGAAGCGGTGAGCGTCGTTTGGATGATCCGATAGAAATTCAGGCAAACGAATGCCACGTTGCGATGCACTCCCCATTTGTTCCCAGAACGCGAGTGCCTCGTCTGGATCGTATCCTGCAAACGTCATCAAAAAGACACCGATATGATCGGCCTCTGATTCCTGGTCACGGTTGTAAGCCAGTCTCGCCAGGGGATTGCGCATCATCTGGTCTCTCGCAATGCGTTCGCTGGCATGGTGAGCAACCGCATGTGACACTTCGTGCGCAATCACGGTTGCCAACTGATCGTCATTGCGAACGAAGTCGATCAGCCCCGAGAAGACGACGATCTTTCCTCC
>CBIHQO010000894.1:0-2753 GCA_966211735.1 uncultured Schlesneria sp. | reverse complement strand
GTTGGGCCAGGGGGCTTACGCCGGCTTACGCCCCCCGCTCAGGAAGAGGTGGGGGGGGTATGACCGGAGGTCTCCTTTGTCCTCCGCGCCGTAACAGCGCCTGAAAGTGCCCGGGACTGGAGACCTTCGGTCGGGCGTTTCGGCGGGGTCGGGAGACCCGCGCCGAACATAGGCGGTGCGCGGCGCGGTCTTTGTCGGTATCAATCGAGTAGCAAGAACCTCTGATCTTCCGCTAAGAGAGCGGCCCAGAGGCGTGCCCGTTGGTTACGGTGCACCTACGACTCTTGTCGTGACCTGATTGTCCGTTTTGCTGTGTGCTGAGCAAGACGTTGTTTGGGATATTTGGGAACTTTCTTCCAAGATTTCACTGACAAATTTTGACACCCCAGGACAACTTTTGACATTGGGGGACAAAACGGCCCTGTTTTTGGCGAATTTCCTCAAAAAAGTGCGTGTTTTTGACATCGCTTTTAGCGACTACAAGGTCGGCCTGAAAAGTGCTGGAGTCGCGGGCGAAGCGATCTCAGATCTCAAATTTGAAATCTCAGATTTTTTGAATTGCGAGGATCGCGAGACCAAGGCATCTCACAGCAGCAGCCTCGGCAGGTTCACTCACCAACGACCTCCCTCGCGACGGACCGTTGAGCAAGCGCGAAGATGCAATCGAACCATCGAAATCCTAGACTGTGGCCGATCTGCATGTTGAACATCACAGCCTTCGAAGGACCTCTTCTCATGACACGTCTCGTCCTCTTGTTTACTCTGATCGCCCTCTCGTTTGGGTGCGGCGTTCGAGCGGCTGATGAATCGTATACACGAACGGAAGATGTGATCTATGGTCGGAAGTTTGGCACGGCTCTGACGCTGGACGTGTTTACTCCCAAGGAGAATGCCAACGGGGCGGCGATTGTCTGGGTCGTCAGCGGTGGGTGGTATTCGGGCCATGATGCGGTGAACGCGGGGGCGATCGGTGAATACCTGAAACGTGGCTATACCGTCTTCGCCGTTGTGCACGGCAGTCAGCCCAAGTACACGATTCCGGAGGTGCTGGAAGACATGCATCGCGCGGTGCGATTCATTCGCAGTCGGGCTGCGGACTACAAGATCGATCCTGACCGGATCGGCATCACTGGTGGCTCGGCCGGTGGGCATTTGTCATTGATGCAGGGAACCGCGGGGACGCCCGGCAATCCTGATGCGAAGGATCCGGTCGACAAATTCTCCAGTCGTGTGCAAGCGGTCGCCTGCTTCTTTCCGCCGACCGACTTCCTGAACTATGGGAAGCCCGATGAAAATGCCTTGGGTCGAGGTGTGCTGAAGGATTTCAAAGCACCATTCGATTTTCACGAGTTCGACGGCAAGACACGCGCGTTTGTCCCCATCACTGATGAAGCGAGGATCCTGACGATCGGCAAGATCATCTCGCCCATCAACCATGTCACCTCGGACGACCCACCAACGTTGATCGTTCACGGCGATGCCGATTTCCTGGTCCCGATCCAGCAGGCGGAGATCATCATTGCCAAGCTGAAAGAGGCCAATGTCCCGGCTGAGCTCGTGGTCAAAAAGGGAGCGGCTCACGGCTGGGCCGGCATGGATAAAGATGTAGTCACGTTCGGCGAGTGGTTTGATAAGTATCTGGCGAAGAAGTGATATCGCTCACTTTTTAGATCGAGGCGTCGACTCGCTGAGGGAAATTATGCTGAAGCATAACCCCAGTTCGGCGCGGGGGGCGGGCGTCTCGGACCCCCCCCAAACGGCTGACCGGAGGTCTCCTTTTCTGGTGCAGAAACAGCGCCTGAAACTGCCCTGGAAGACTGGAGACCTTCGGTCGGGCGTTTCGGCGGGGTCGGGCGACCCGCGCCGAACAGGTTTGGCGACTTGGTTTGATAAGTATCTGGCGAAGAAGTGATGCTCCTGACCTTTCACGAATATCTGACTCGCGAACGGATCGCGTCGAGCAAAAGCGAATTCTATCGCGGTCAAATCTTTGCGATGGCGGGAGGGTCTGTCCGGCACAATAAGATTAGCGGTAATGTCTTTGCGAACCTGCGCAGTCAGCTACGCGGGACAACCTGCCGCCCGTTCAACAGTGATCAGCGTATCCATATTGGCGCAAATGGACTCGCCACGTATCCGGATGTGTCATTGGTCTGTGGCGAACTCGAAGTCGATGCCGAAGATGTTGACGCGATCACCAATCCGATCGTGATTTTCGAAGTCTTGTCAAAGACCAGCGAGAGCTACGATCGAGGTAAGAAGTTCGATTTCTATCGCCAGCTGGACTCGCTGCGCGAATATATCCTGATCTCGCAAGAAGAGGCACAAGTCGAGCGGTTCGTTCGCCAGGACGATGGGTCGTGGAATTTGACGCTGTTCAAAGGCTTGGAGAGCGAGTTGAAACTTCAATCGCTTTGTTCGCTGCCGTTGGCGGTCATCTATGAAGACGTGGTTCTTGGCTCCGAAGACGAGTTGGGAATCTGAAGTACCGTCCTCACGAACCGGACACGGCTTGCACCTGCTTCCAGAGGATCAGATAGGCGGAAAGCAGGGTTAGTCCAATCGCAACCGGCAGATAAGGGACGCTCCATTCTTTGTATTCCATTGCTGGCTGTTGCGCTAATTCTGCTCGCTGTCGATTGACGCCATCAAGCACCTTCTGATTCAGTTGACGACTCGTCAATCCGAACCAATCGCCACCATCAGCATTGCATCCAAACCAGTAGGCTTTTCCGTCGAGTGACCAGAGCACG
>CBIHQO010000893.1:0-2760 GCA_966211735.1 uncultured Schlesneria sp. | reverse complement strand
TGCGGAATGTTGCATACGTTCGTCATCCGATCAAAGCGATCCCAGCGATGCGAAGACACTGGTGGCCCATGGCGGCCACCAGTGTCACCCAACCGGAAATCCAAAACGAGTATTATCGCGCACGGTCATTTAGTCGGCCTCTGATTGACATGGTCAGGGCTTCCACTTCGCAACAACGGTTAGCTCTACTTCGAAGATTCGCTTTCGATTCATCAAGCCTTCATCGCATCGCTTAAGCTCTGCTTCAGTCAGCGTGCGTCTCTGATTGCTGCCAATTGAATCTATCTATTTGTCACTCTGAAGGAATCGTTCGATGCCCTATGCGCCCGTGGAAGTGCCGCCACGACTTCGTCGCCGGTGTGGATTCACGCTGATCGAATTGCTGGTGGTGATCGCCATCATTGCCGTGTTGATCGCCCTGCTCTTGCCTGCTGTTCAACAGGCTCGTGAAGCGGCGCGACGGACTCAGTGCAAGAACAATCTTAAGAATCTGGGGCTTGCTCTGCACAATTATCATGACACCGCCAAAGTCTTCCCCTACGCCTGGGGTAGCAACGAAGAACTGTGGAGCGCGATGATCCTGCCGCAACTCGACCAGGCGGGTCTGTACGGCACTTTGCAATGGCAATATCCCGGTGCGGACTTGCCAGCCAATCAGGCAGCCTGCCAGTTGGTGATGTCCGTCTTCCGGTGCCCCAGCATGGCGCAACCACAGCGGGAAGACTACAACAACATCGTCGGTCGGGTTCCGGCCAGCTACCGCGCCGTGGCCGATTCGCTGGCCTCGTCCGATGATGCCAGCACCCGTCCGGCCGGATACAACACGGCTGCGTATCTGTCGCTGGAGCAGTCTCCCTTGAACGGAATCATGTCTGGATGCAGCAGCAATTCCATCGCTTCCGTGACGGATGGAACGTCCAATACTCTCATGGTGGGTGAGTCGTACACCGATATCGACTACACAAAGGATAGCCAGGGGATGGACTATTGGGTTGGCTTTGCCCCGCAAATCAACAACTGGAAGCCGGGTATGACAACTGGCACGGAGTATAGCGAAGCTGCTGGTTCAACGGTCGTGCGAATCAATTCGCGGCTGAATCCCGCCGTCAATGGCGTCCTGATGGAGATGTCATTTGGCAGCTATCACATCGGCGGGGCTCACTTTGCCATGGCTGACGGATCTGTGCGATTCATCTCCGAGAACATCGACCTGAATCTGTACCAGGCGCTGGCGACGATCAAGGGTGGCGAGGTTGTTGGCGAATTCTAAGCGAACGCAATTCTGCAGCACGCGTACGGCCGCAGGTGCTGTTAATCGCCTGCTTCCAACTCTTTCTTTACTGACTGCATGGGCTCGCATCATGTTTGGCGTGGTTCGACGATATTGCCTGCTGGGATTGATCGTGATCGGGATTGGCTGCGAGACGAAGCCGAAGGCGAACTATGAACGCCTCAATCTCGTGAAGGCAGGTGGCACCATCAAGTTGGATGGACGACCGCTTCCCGGGGCGGTGGTTTCGTTTGACGACCCGACAGATGGGACATTCTCGTACGGATTGACCAACAGCAGTGGCTACTTCAAGTTGCAGATTGACTCGGTGATGGGGGGAGTGAAGCCGGGGGCGAAGATTGTACGCGTCAGCACCACTCGCAAGATCCTGGGTTTGAACACTAAGGAAGGAGGGGCGACGGGTGACAGCGCCAAATCCGAACGCTCCGTCGAACTGGTTCCGCCGAAATACAACAAGAAATCCACTCTGCAAGTGGAAGTCACATCGCGAAAGACGGACTACGACTTCGATCTCAAGTCGGAATGATCGTCCGCGAAAAGGTTGTGACGATGTGATTCGGAAGGCGAGGGTCCGGCCGAGCCGCGCCTTTCGGAGGGCTCACAATGACAAGCCCGGCTCGGCCGGAGCCTCGCCCGCCTCGCCCTCCAATCACGAGCACACAACCATTTCGCGGACGGTCAATTAAAACTTCCCGAGTGCCTTGTTGCTGCCCGAGAATTTTCCGGCAGCCGTATTCGGTTGGGCCGTGGCTGCGGTAGGCCCGGCCGGGCCGTATTTCTCGTGCAAATCGTCGTGTAGAGACCGCAGTTCCTCGGTCGACCAGTCTTCCAGTTTCCAGTCGGCCTGAATGTAGTTGATGTGCGTGACCGTTCGCAGGTGGAAAACCAGCGTCTCTTTAGTCGGATTAGAATCGCCATCGACAGTCCAATGATTGCCACGTAGCGGATAGCTGTTCGTGGTGGCGACGCGGATCGCTTCCGGAATGGGAGCCTTGGGACGCTCGTTGACCCCTTTCAGCAACCAGCCGAATGTCCAGGCATCCAGTGGGGTCGAGCAGCCATCACGAAACGAGCGAACGATATCGCCATTCTTAACGCCAGCGACGACCGGGAATTCGCCCGCATCCAAACTCTGTAACAGGATTGAAGCCTCCTGACGATCAATCAGTTGCACATGATTGTCGGAGCCGGAACCAATCTTCCATCCTTGAGCCTGCATCGCAGCGAATTCGCCGTGGGGCTTTCGCAGACGTTCGAGTTCACGCTGGCAGTTTGCGGATGTTGCATCGACGATCAGGATGACGCGCGGAGTGCGACCGACCGACCAGTTCACTGGAAGCGTCGCGTCCGGAATGGCGACTTCTTCCTCTTCCAACGAATGTTCTGGTGACGACCGATCGACATTTTGTATTGATTTTACCGTCCCTGGTTCGTTCGCTTTTGCCGCGCGTCCCATCAGCGCGACGAAG
>CBIHQO010000892.1:0-2772 GCA_966211735.1 uncultured Schlesneria sp. | reverse complement strand
TTCGTCGAGCGTCAGTGTCGAACGATCTTCCAACGATAAGCTTCGGTCCGTGTCGCAACCGTGGGGATCATTCCAGCGCAGCCATGCGATCAGCTGGTCGCGGGTGCCAGTCCGGAGGAGTGCCTGCTGAAAGTGAGGATCGTGGAACTCCAGCGGTGATTTCCACCCACGACTCTGGCAGACGAGGTGTGCGGTGAATTGAGCACCAATCTCGTAGGGCCGCTCGGAGCCCAGACGCTGGAATAGGTGATCGAGGGAATGCTGCAACGTGGCACACTCCGATGGCGTAAAGAGCGGTTCCCCGTTTGGCGTCACGTAGTCACTGGGGCGGGTATCAAGATGGAACCCCGGACCAGTGTGGCAAATCAGTCGCTTCAGCCAACGTATCGTCTGCCGGCGCGAACAGTCGGCGGGGAGATCGAGGTTCATCCAGGAGTCTCCCGGCAAGTAGTTGTGAGGAGACTACTGCTGCTGGGGCTGTTGCTCGTTAGTTTGAGCGGTGGCGTAAAACTCGCTGGTGAGTTGCTCGGATTGGCGAAGGCCCAGGGCGGCCTCCAGCGCGCGAGTGGCCTCGCGACAGGTGGCCCCTGTAAACCCGCGGGTTTCGATCCGGGTCTCGCCCTGTGGTGAGACCGTCACTTCAATGGTCTGGGACATCAGGCATTCTCCAGGGAATGGATCTCCCGTTCGAGACGGGTGACCCGAAGTTGAATTTTCTCGAAGCTATGAAATGAGCGCTTGAGTCGGGTCAGCCAGCGCAGCAGAGACCGCTGTTCGCGGTCCAGTCTGGACCGGAGCTTTAACAAGTGCGGCGTGACGATCCGGGACGAGGCGGCTGGCCGAATGACACAACGACGCGGTGTGGACATCGAGTTCCCTTCGCAGTGAGAAGTCAGCAGGCAGTTGATCGTTAACCGGCAACGGCAATTTGCAGGCGGATTGAGCCGTCCTCCAGCAACTGCTCCTCGACGCTGTGGCCTTGCCGACGCGCCTCCAGCTTCGCTCGTTCGACAGCATACGCCTGCAAAAACTTGTGCAGTTGGGATTCAGCGCCCCAGCGACCACCGTAGTTATCGAAAGCGATCTGGGCCGTCGTGAGGTCACAGACGATCGGAAAGTGCCAGTCCGGTAACTGGACGGCCCAACCTGTCGCCGAAGTGCTATATAAATTCGTCTCGCCAAAGACGGGCTTAGGCAACGAAAGACGATCACAGGAGGCTTGCAGGGAGACCAAGTCTCGAATTTCTGTTTTGATTTGAACGATGTGCGACACGCTTATTCTCCAGTTGAGGAAGGGATCAGGTCTGAGTATCTCTTCAAATCCTTTGGCGATGGTCACGAAACGAGACAGCCCCACGTCAATCAGTCGGAACTGATCTTCGCGAGGCTGTCTTCAGAACTTGACTTCGTCCCTGGCTGGTGGCAATTACTTCGCTTCTGGAATGAGTTGTCCTTCGGCGATACCGAGCAGCGCGAATCCTCGATTCACTCGCTCTTTGATTTGGGACGCTGCCTTTAATGCGTCGTCTTCACCCAACAGCACACTCCGGGTTCGCGCGATTCTCTGAAAGTAGATAGTCTGGTCGATCGGATCGACGATCGTTTGCGTCAGCCGATCGGCCACTTCCAAGTAACGTGCTGCCTCCTCTTTGGCGTTGGGAAGACAGTGTGTCGCCAAACGGCGATAGGCCTCTGCCCCGAGATCAGGCGGAAATTTCGCCGCAAATGCCTCGCAAACAGGCAACGTCTCCGTGACTCCCGCCAAGAGAGCACTCGGATCAATGGCACTCAGCAGGATCTGTCCTGTCTGAGTGGCATCAGGCTTGGCCTCGTCCATATAAGTCCAGGACTCTTTGAATTGAATCACGGCCAGATCTTTGTAGGCGGGAATTGCCATCGCGACGGCCAAAGTGTGACAAGCGATGGCGGCCATGACCAGATCATCCATTTGCTGCAGTGCCGCTCGCGCCGCAACAATGTCTCCGGCGGGGGCCACCTTGGCGATGAACTGATGGAGTTCTTGATTGAGTCCTGTCAATTTCGACTCAATGATTTTCTTGGCGGTTGCTGAGTCACCATCCAGCGCGAGCTTTTCCGCCACAGGTTCCCAACCGCGACGATCGTCGGACTGGGCCTCCCGCGCGGCCGCGCGCTTCTTGGCGTCGTTGAGACGTCCCGCATCCGCGAGGCTCCGAATGATGACCAGCTCGTACTCCGCTCGCTTTTCGGTATTTTTTTCAGTGGCAATGGTTTGATCGGCCAAGCCCCAAAGTTGGGTCGCTTGTTCCTGGTACCCCTTGGCCGCTCGGGCTAGTGCCATATCCGCATAAGCAGTGCAGCGTTTATTGGGCATGAAAACCGGAATCTGCTGAACTGCCTGTTCGGCTTCTTCGAGCTGATCAGCGATGGCCAGAGCCTTTGCCAACTCAACCCCAATACCTGCTTTGGCCATCATTAGGAGCGCTTGGGCGTGGGCCGGCTCTTTAGATTGGACTCTCCGACGAGCTGCCCCGACCTCACCCGACCGGGCTTCGCATTTTCCGATCTCGGACCACAACATGGCCGCCAACGGATCGGACAGATCCAGCCCGTCGGCAAGCTCGGCCGCCATTTTCAGCGACCGGCAGCGACGTTTAGCGACGGGTTCGGCGACTGTCGACTGCGCAGTCTTTGGAGCATTCGATTGGGCTGTCACTTTGTTAGATTGGCCACAACCTGCTAGCAGCCCGTGGTGAAAGGTGTTGTTTGTGAAATCGGTAGGTTCTTAGCGCG
>CBIHQO010000891.1:0-2788 GCA_966211735.1 uncultured Schlesneria sp. | reverse complement strand
GCAAGTCTCCAGCATGCTGGCGACGCTTCCCGAAAATACGACCAAAATTATCGCCAAAATGAGGTCGATCAAGGCGTTGTCTGCTGGACCGACCGCTCAGAGCTTCGAGCAAATGATCGAAGCAATCAGCCGCGAATTGCAGGTTTCGCCTGGTCAGTCAACTGTCGCCAGGAAGTCTGACGAACCTGCCGATGCTTTGAATACCGAAGCACAGAATGAAGTACGTCAGATCGTGGTCGCCTCGGAACCTGTCGACTGGCACATGCTGACCGGGCCGCTGGGTTCGGCGATGGAAGGGATCGCGATGCTGGCCTTTGCCGGCGTGTTACTTGTTTTCTTTCTGCTGGATCGAGAAGGCCTGCGAGATCGCATCGTGCTGCTGGCAGGGAAGACTCGCCTGACTGTGACGAGTAAGGCGTTAGAGGACGCGACCAATCGCGTCAGCCGGTACATTGGTATGGTGGCTATTGTGAACGGTGGTCTGTTTTTCCTGGGAGTGCCCTACGCGGTGCTGTGGGGTTGCCTGGGTGCCCTGCTGCGCTTTGTGCCTTATCTGGGTCCATGGATCGCCGCCATCTTCCCGATTGTGATGAGTCTGGCGATGTCCGATGGATGGGGGCAACCGATCAGTGTTTTTGCTTTCCTGATGGTCCTGGAACTCGTGACGAACAACGTGGTTGAACCCCTGACATTTGGTCATACTACAGGTGTTTCGCCAACGGCTCTGCTGATTTCGGCGGCGTTCTGGCTGTTTCTATGGGGGCCATTGGGCCTGATCCTTTCCGCTCCCTTTGCAGTGACGCTGGTGGTGATCGGAAAGAACATTCCGCAACTGCGATTCTTGTATGTTCTGTTGGCCGATCAGCCTGCGTTAAGTGACGATGATGGGTTCTACCAGCGACTTCTGCTGGGCGATCGGCACCAGGCAGCGCTCCTGTTGACAAGTCGATTACGCGAATCCGATCCGGAGCAGGTATTCGATCAACTGGTCATGCCCGCGCTGATGTGCGCAAAACGCGATCAGAAAAATGGTCAATTGGACGATGATGAAGCCGACGCGCTGCAGAAGCTGATGGGTGAACTACTGGCCGCCGTGGATCTTTCCAGCACACGAGTCGTTGCCGCAGATGCAGCGGCGAACGAAGAACCGGTGACCCATCAGCGGCTTTGCCTATTGGGCTACGCCGTTGATGGTGACATCGATCGAGTCGCGCTGAAGATGCTGCAAAAAATGCTCGACCCTGATCGCTGGGACATTGAAGTGATCGCAGATGGTACGTTAACCTCCGAGGTAGTCGCTCGTGTTGCGGTCGATCCCCCGGCGGCAATCTGCATCACCTCCATTCCGCCCGGTGGAATTGTTCACGCTCGTTACCTCTGCAAAAAACTACGAGCGGTTGCTCCGGATGTCCCGTTGCTCGTGGGCCGGTGGGGTCAGCGTCGGATTGGTCAGGCGGATCGCGTTCGATTGATTGAAGCCGGGGCGAACTGCTTGGCTACCACGCTCGTCGAAACCCGGAAGTGGTTGGATGCTCGTTATCCGGTTCTCTGTCAGGCACCAGCCGAATCGAACAGGAAAAGCGAGCAGTCCCTTGAACCGACTCCCACGCGCTGACCAGGACTGCTGGCTGGAAACTTTCTCCGAACATCATGCCCGCGCGGGCGAGAATGACGTTTGTTCACTTTGGCGTATCAGCAGGACACCATTCGTTCTGGCAATGGACCCGCCGCAGCGATCAGGCTATTGAAGCGGTGTTGGGAGCGACTGCAGCAGCGAATTTAATCGCTGTAGTTCGATGGGTTTGACGCAATGGTGATTGAACCCAGCGTCGATGCTTCGATTGATATCCTCTTCTTGTCCATATCCGGTCATGGCCACAAGGAGCGTGCTGCGATACTCTGGCAATGACCGCAGGCATCGCGCCAGTTGGTGCCCATTCATCCCAGGTAAACCGATATCCAGAAAGACCGCCTGGAACCGCGTCGACTTTGCGAGTTCGAGTGCTTCGATGCTGCTATTTGCGATGATGACTTCGTGTCCCAACAGATTGATCAGCATGCCGATCGTGGTGGCAGCGTCTTTGTTGTCGTCAACTACCAGGATCTGCCGACTCGATCTCTTTTCTTTATCGATGCTGTGAGTTGGGGTCTCGTGGCCTGGCCTCTCCGGGGGGAGCGCTGGCAAGCGGACCGTGAACTCGCTGCCACAGCCCAGACCATCGCTGGCGGCCTGCACCGTGCCACCGTGCAGTTCGACGAGGCGACGCACCAGCGTCAGACCAATGCCGAGCCCGCCTTCCGATCGAGCCAGCGAGCGATCGCCCTGGATGAAGAGATCGAAAATATGCGGCAAAAGCTCGGCAGATATACCCATGCCTGAATCGAGAACTCGGATCACAACCTCATCGCCATCGACTGCGCTCGAGAGGAAGATTGAGCCGCCTTCATCGGTGTACTTGGCGGCATTCGTTAACAGGTTCGAAATGACTTGAGCGAGGCGAGTTCCGTCTGCTTCCAGGAACAAAGTCGTCGGTGGCAACTGCACGGTCAATTGATGCTTACGGGCATTCAACAGTGGCGTGCTGATTTCGGCGGCTCGTGCGATGATTGTTGCTAAATCAACACGTTCCTTCTGGAGCTTGATCTTCCCCAGCGAAATGCGAGAGACATCGAGCAAATCGTCGACGAGTCGAGATAAATGGCGTGTTTGCCGGTCGATAATGTCGCTGACATTAGCAACTTTGTCGTCCCCTTTCATCAGGTGATTCAAGATTGCGATGGCATTTGA
>CBIHQO010000890.1:0-2790 GCA_966211735.1 uncultured Schlesneria sp. | reverse complement strand
GAAGGTCGAAAGTCGCTGGGCTATCGGCTGGGCTTGTCGTATTGGAAGGACCGCATCATTCGTGTTGCTGTGTGTGATGATGTGACCGCCAAGAAACTTCGGGCGACTCGGCGGGCGAAGTACAAGAAGGTGCGGCTAGATGTCCACCGGTGGTTGCGGAGCAAATTCAAACTCTTGGAAGTTGATCTGCCTTTGGCGATGTCACTGCTGTCAGGCCATGATCGGTTTGAGTTGCTCAAGATCCCCGTGGAGCAGATTGCTTACAAGGAAATGGAGTTCGGGTCGTGTCGATACGGTCGGGTTCATTCCAGCTTGACCAGATGTTCGAGCCAGATTCGTCCCGCACTGCATGTGTCAGGGGAAAACCTTATTAGTCTCGACGTTGCTAATAGCCAACCTTTGTTCCTGTCACTTCTGGTTATCAACTACAGGAAGCAAGGCAACAAAACTTTCGGGTATGTCACTTTTCCCAAGAATTCAACAACCCAGTACAGGGAAATTGACAGGATCATCGAAGACACAGTGTCGTACTTCGCTCCTATTTCTTACTCAGTTACTTCACCAGTCTTTCTCCTCCCCAATACGACTCGCATCGTAAGCGAGAACAAAGAGCAACCCCATACAAATAAAGACATTGGGACAACAGAAGAGTTGCCACGGGACATTTCGGTTAATAGGGACTTTTTGGCCCAAGACGAACGAACATTTGTGACGCTCTGCGAACAGGGCAAACTCTATCGAACTCTCAAGGAAGAGATGGAACTACGAGAAATACCCCTGCGGTATTGGGTCAAGACGGAATTGTTCGAAGTGCTGTTCGGCTCGAATCGACTGAAGTCCCGTCTAAAGGACATCTTCGAAGACATGTTCCCCGGCGTGGCGGAAGTGATCCGAGTTCACAAGACCAAGGATTACGCCTTTTTGCCCCGGCTCCTTCAGAACATCGAAGCCAATTTCATTATCAACACCGTGTGTCGCCGCATCATGGATGAGATGCCGGATGCGCCGGTCTACACGATTCACGACAGCCTTCTGACGACAAGGCCCTTCGTGGAACCAATTCGCCAGATCACGGTCGAAGAGTTTTCCCGACTGGGCCTGACGCCAACGCTGCATCTGAAAGACTACGGGAGATTCAAAGGAAAGGCCCCCAGAGGCCCTTAAGGCGACTGTCTCCATTCGGACGAACCGTGTGCCACGTTGTGACCGTTGGCTTGTTGCAAGCGATCCTGGGCTGAATGGAACCGCCCGGCAACTGATGGTCGTCGCAGTCTCTTCAATCCCTTTTTGAATCGATTTCTCACACGAGGCTCCAATCGTGAATAACACACGTCGATCTTTGATGATCATTTTGCGCAGATTTTCAGACTTTGTTGGCTCTGACCCAGATCTGCAGACCGCACTTAGGCTGCTGATTAGCGAGAAATCACAGGATGTCGATCAAAAACCAGATGTGCCAGAGGCAGCCATTCAGGCGGAAGGACATTCAACGACTTGCGATACCGATGAGAACATCACCAGCACTTCGGAATTCTTCGAACCACCAACGACGAGTGCCGTTTACACGCACCCGGATGTTTCTAGGATCGCTCCCCCATCGACATTCGATCAATTGCGGAACCTTGCTGACCGCTTGCGATTGAAGGCTGAGGGAAGCCGATGGGCGATGGAGAGGGCGATCCTGAGTGCGAATGGAGCCACTCATCGCTTGGATATTGCACCGAAAGATCGAGACATCGTTGAGAAAGCTCGCTTGATGAACGAGGGCTGTGACCTCTGGATGAATCGGCCTTCGTTTGCTGTGCCCGTCTCGCTTGACTCGCTAAACATTCTGGCCGAATGGTTTGACGTCACCGCTGACTCAATCGAACTAGCAATCAAGTCTGGCATGACCAATGAAACTCAAGTCATCGAGGTTGAAGATCTCCTTCCATTGGTTGCTGAGGCTCAATTTGGCCTGCGGGTGGCGGTTCATAATGTCAGCGAAAGGGCTGACGCTGACCAACTCGCTTCATACCTCTGGGTTCGAGACGTCTGCTCAAAGCAGCGTATGTTCATGTCGTGCTACCTACGAGCAGACGAACCTCTCATCTTGCCTGACATTAACGATCTTCGACGACGTCTTCTTGATGTTCAGCGACTTGTAGATGAACGGAAAATGCGGGCGGCCAAACAGAAAAGGCTGTTAGGTAAGCTCGACTACCTCACAAGGTCGTCGTCATTCGATTGGGCGACGGTAGCCAAGACTGTTGACGAACTTGTTGACCTTGGCATACCGCCGAGCGACCGCAGGATTCGAGATCACCTGGGACCACATTTTTCTGACGTTCCAGAGTCCGACGAATGGCCGAAGGGCTTTCGTTTGGCACTGCGTGAGATCCGCAAGGTTCAACAGGCGATAACGACTCCTGCTGCCTCTCACGATGAATCGGACGAATCGGTAGAGATTGAATCGGTCTCAGAATGGCTCGGAGGGCGAACAGTTGTGCTCATCGGAGGCGACTGCCGCCCTGAGCGCAAAAAGGCCATCGAACAATCGTTTCGACTTTCAGAACTTGTGTGGGTCGAAACTTCACCTGGGATGTCGGTTAGCAGATGCGAATCGTTTGTTGCCCGCTCTGATGTGGCCGTCGTACTGCTTGCCATTCGGTGGGTCAGTCACAGTTACGGCGACGTCCAAGAATACTGTGACAAATACCGTAAGCCGTTTGTTCGGCTTCCGGGGGGGCTCGGTGTGAACCAGATCGCCGACCAAATCATGCGACAGTGCAGTGAACGCCTCGCCCAGTC
>CBIHQO010000889.1:0-2802 GCA_966211735.1 uncultured Schlesneria sp. | reverse complement strand
CTAAAAGCATGACGGCAAATCAAAGAGTCGCCGCCCCTGCGAATCCATCGAGTCACCGTCATGCGCGCCGTCGTTCAACGAGTTAGTCGAGCCAAAGTCACTGTTGCCGGAGAAGTCTCGGGTGAGATTGGAAGCGGTCTGGTGGTCCTGCTGGGCGTTGCCGACGATGACGCGTCGCCAGACGCCGAGTTTCTGGCAGACAAACTGGTCGGGCTGCGAATCTTTCCAGATGAGGAAGGAAAGATGAATCGGTCCTTGGCCGATATTTCGGGCGCGATGCTGGTGGTCAGCCAGTTCACGCTGCTGGGGGATTGCCGCAAAGGAAAACGTCCCAGCTTCATCAAGGCCGCTCGCCCGGAAGCAGCCGTCGGCCTGTACAACATGTTTGTGGCCGAGGTGCGTGGTCGAGGAATCACCGTCGCCACAGGTCGATTTCAGGAGCACATGGATGTGGAACTGGTCAACGACGGGCCGGTCACGCTGTTAGTCGATAGTCGCAAAGAGTTCTAGCAGTCGGACTCGTCTTGTAGGCTGCGTGCAGTCTTCGAAACGCACCACCAATGTGGCATGAGGAAGATGGCGTGTTCCGAAAACTGCACACGCCCGACGTCAGTCAAACTTGAGCAGCCCAAACGAACTCGGCTTCGGACGAGTTGTCGCCGGGTGAACCCAGGTCTGCATCCCGACGGTTGGTGTCGTGCGAGTGATCGCCGCGCCCCAGAAATTGCCGCGTTGCGGGGGAGTGGCGACGAGTTCGTTCCAGGGGATCGCGGCTTCGACGCGCCAGTGTGTCTCGTCCGCGTCGGTTGCGACGTACCAGGCGGGGTTCCAGCGGCGGTCTTCCCAGCAGGCCTCGCAGGTCCAGCCGCGCTGATCGACTTGGAATTCGTACCATGTCGTGTAGTCGCGATCGACATCCAGGCAGATCGTGACGCGGTCGTGCTGGCCCAGATCGGCGTCTCGTGTTCGGCCCGGCTGCGGGCGATCGAGCGAAGCCCCTTCTAATCGGGGGACGCTGATCCCGACATACAGAAATTCGGAGTCGTACGCCAACATCATCATCGCCGCTTGCGGGTCCGAAGGGTTCTTGATTTCGTCGGTGGGTGCCTCGGTCGTTAGCCGAATTTCACGAGCCGCCTCCCAGCAGGAGTCGGCCAGGATACCGTCAAGCTGCGGTTTCGAATCGGTCCGCTGGCATGTGGCGATCGCCTGTGGAGTCTGTGCGGTCGCGAACATCAACCAGACTTCGCGTTCGGCCAGCGACTTAGTCGCGGGATCAGCCGAACGACTGAGGTAGCTGCGAAAGACGGTGTCCGATTTGGCCATCGATCCTGTCGAACGCTGCAAGGTCGCCAACGGAAACTGAATTTCCGGCGTGCGAAACAAGCCCGGTGACTGCATCTCCAGCTGCGTGGCCAGTTCGGCGGCACGTTTGTGCCATTCTCGCATTTCGCCGGTTCGCCATTCATTTTGAATGGTCGCCTGTCGCGGTGCGTTGGCCCCGCGGCCGGGTTGGCGCGCGGCGGGGTCACCTCCTTGCGGCAGGTTGACTCGATTCAGTTGACCGGGGCGTGTCGTCTGCTTGATCGCGGGCGCTTCTTCCGTGTAGTTCGCCGTGTTGACCCCGCCGATGCCATTCGTCAGCGTGTCCGCCGCCTGCTGAATCAGTCGCGCGTTGGCCTGGATATTAGCCGTGGACTGGACGGTTTCATTCTTCATCCGCCGCATCCGCTGCCAGGCCGTTTCACTGCTGATCCAGAATTGATACAGCCAACGCATCGCATCGAGTGCCGCAGGTTCTTGTGGGTATCGCCTGATCAGTTCGACGTTGGTTGCTTCCACGAGATCGAACAGTGAGCGTTCGCGATATTCATCGGCCAGGCCGCGCAGCAGCTCGGCCCCTTGCCGCGAATCCATGTCTCGCACCAGTCCACCGAGTTGTCCGATCATCTGACCGGCCATGCGAGGATCGTCGAGCGATCGATCGGCAATCGCCTGAAAGTTGCGATGTCGTTCAACCAGTTTCTGCATTCGTACCAGATCGGTCTCATCAATCATCGCGAGTTCTCGTCGGGCATCGGACGCGGGACTGATGGAGAGACCGGCGAAGAAATCTCTTTTGAGTGCTCCGTCTGCCGCCGGGTGACCGTCGACACCAATCCAGCGGTACGTGACATGCCGTGCCTTGCTGGGCTCGATCGTGTCGCTCTTCCGCATTAAGGCTTCGCTAAAAGAGGCTGCCAGTCGCACAGACATCCTTCGACGCGGCAAGTATTCGTCGAGGTCCAGGACGGCATCGCCCCCGCTGCCCGCACCCAATTGCAGATAGATGCGATCGACTTTCCAGGCGGGTAAGCCCGTGAATTCGCGCTGTTCGGTATAGCGCGTGGAATCCGCCGCTTGATCGATCGCCTTGAGCGCGGCATCAAACAACAACTGGGCCGCCGCATCGTTCTTCGCCGGTTGGTCCAGGATCACGATGTTCGGTCGCCACGTGCGTAGTTGCCGGACGAGCACGCTGAGCAGTGACGGTGCCAGCTTCCCTTCCGTTCGTTTCTGCCATTCGGCGATCAGCTTGTCTGACGAGTACTCAAGGCCTGGGATCATGACGGGTAGCTGCCAGAAGATGTCGCCAGCGTTGCCGCCCGCCTGCTGCACGGCCGTTTGCAATTTCGAGTCGACATCGCCCCCTGCTGCCGCTGGACCCAGGTCCTGGCGATTGGCCACCCAGACGGCGCTGCGATAACCCTGCTCGCCCGACAACTTCGCGGTCCAGGCAGGTGTCAGTTGCGACGGCCGTGA
>CBIHQO010000888.1:0-2807 GCA_966211735.1 uncultured Schlesneria sp. | reverse complement strand
TCTAACCCATGTTTCAATGCGCCACGGACGTGCGACCCGCACTAGCAGCTACCAGGCCTGTTGTGCCGTTCCACTTGTGTCCGTGGACCACGGTGTCCACGCGAGCATGAGTTGAACGACCGTAATATCGGTCTTTTTGGGCGTGACAACGATTTCATCGAGCTTGACGCTGTCGGAGCTTGCCCCATCAATCAGGGCGTTTGCTTCGGTCTGAAACTGCCCATTCAGATCATCAATCCGTTGTTGAACGGCCTCTGCCGTTTCTTCGGCCTGAGCGACATCCTGTCTCTCACCAGCAACGCGACTGGCGCTTCGAATTGTTGTGGCCGCCTTGCTGATATTGGTGGCCGACGCCAACTTCCTGCCGAAGACGGCTCCCAGGATTGATGTTCCAATGTTCACGGCTGCAGAAAACGTCTGCTGGCTGGCCTGCGATTTTTGCTTATCCACTCGTTGATAAGCCTTACGCAATTGCTCCTGAAGGCCCGCCAGTTTCGGTGCATATTTCGCCCGTAGCTTTTCAACCTGCAGATCGCGACCTTCACGGACGGAATGAGTGATGCGCGCTCGGAAATCACCTTCGGATTCGCCGGGCTTCGAGACTTCTTTCAGCTCGACACATTTCCAGAGTTGAAGCTTTTGCGTCCGAAACAGATGATCCCGCAGAGCACTTTGAAGTTCTGCGTAAGTTTTCGCACGGCTCAAATCGGCCGGCAAGGTCGCAAATCCACCTTGGTCATCCGCTTCGGTCTGCTGTTCGAGTTCATCATCCTGCGAGACCAGGGCGTCGTCCCAGATCGTCGGCAACACTTCGTCGACGGCTGACAAAAATACAGTCACGTCACGAGTCTCGTCGATTCCCGATGTCGCCTGGAAAAAGCGAATCCGAGCTGTCCCCAAGAGCCCCGGACGGTACAGCAGCTTTGATTTACCAAGGAGTGGTCGAGTAGCAATGAATGTTTCATGGATCCCGGGCGGAAGGACCGGATGCGCACCTGCGGCAGAATCTTTAATTGACGTGGACAAAGTGGCGGACGGTGCCGGGAGGGCTTTTTTCTTGTCCTGCATCAACTGCGCGATTTGATCGCGATTGATTGGCCCCCTCAAGAAAGAGAGAGCCCAGCGAGTTTGAAAGACGACCGGTGTGTCTTCGTGAACATTGTTCATCAGGAACACACGATTGCTCAAGCCAGACAGGATCTTCTCCATCCTGGCTCGATCAAAATTCGCTCCAGCGGCCGCCGATGCCCCTTCCAGGCCATCGAGCACCCGCGCTTTATCTCGTTCTGTCTGCAAGCGTCCCAGGAACCACGTCCCGGCGTTCGAGAGCCCTTTGTAGTCGATATCGACTGGATTCTGAGTCGCCAGCACGACACCCAGGCCAAACGCACGGGCTTGCTTCATCAGCGTCAGCATCGGAGTTTTAGAGGGAGGATTCGCCGTCGGGGGGAAGTAGCCGAAGACTTCGTCCATATACAACAGGGCGCGCAGGCTGGATGTTCCCGACTGATTGCGCATCCAGGCGACCATCTCGTTCAGCAGAATCGTGACAAAGAACATCCGCTCGCTGTCGGACAAATGGGCGATCGAGATGATCGATAACCGCGGTTTGCCCTCGGGCGTATAGAGCAACCGCTGAATATCGAGTGATTCTCCTTCCATCCACGCCTGAAAGCTGGGGGACGCGATCAAATTATTCAGCGTCATCGCGAAGGCGAATCGATCTTTCGACGGAAAGAAACTCTCCAGATCCATGAACCCGACCTTGTCGAATCCCGGCTTCTGGATGAGGCGGATCAACTGCCCCAAGTCGACTTCTTTCCCGTCGCGCCAGCTTCGATCCAGGATCGTGGCCAGCAGGATATGTTCGCGACTTTGCAGTGAATCCGATTCGATTCCCAGCAGCGCCAGCAATCCCGATGCGGAAGCGGATACGCGTTCCCTCATCGCTTCGGAATCATCTAAGGTTGCTTCCGAAGGCGGCGAAAAAGACCGTAACACAGTCAGTGGCAACCCCGCATTGCTGGCGGGGGTATAAATTGAAATGTCGACGGCATCACGATACCGCGCGATGCGTTCTGGCGGTTGCCCCCAGGCTGCCAGTCCATCTTTCCAGACTTTGGCCATCTTTGCCGAATAGTCGTCGGCGGTCATGCCCGCGCGTGCGGCATCAGACGGATCAATCCACGGCTTAAAGTCGCTTGGCCGCAGTTCGGGGAAGGCAAGCAAGAGATTTCCCAGGTCTCCCTTGGGATCAATACAGATCGAGGGAATGCCGTCGATCGCGGCTTCTTCAAGCAGAGCGAGACACAGTCCCGTCTTGCCGCTTCCCGTCATCCCCACACAGACGGCATGTGTTGTCAGGTCTTTCGCGTCATACAGAAGGAGGTCGTCCGCCACCGGGCGTTTGGCTTCGAGATCGTAAGGCTTGCCAAGATAGAAAGCACCCAACTTCTCGTAGTCTTGCATTGGCGAATTCCGGAGTATGAGCGGTCAGTTGGGCACTGAAGTGGCCCCGAACTGTGGACGTGAAGCGATCGCCAAGATTATCGCATGCGATGGAGCAATTGCTACTCGACTTTGGAAGGCGACCGACTCGGTTCGATCACTCCTCGAGCCATCCTGACGATCTTAGGATCAAGGCCATCGAGAAACTGACGGGCTTTGACGGCGCTCGCCGGCAGTGCTGCGGGCGAAGTCGCTTTACCATCCTTCTCGCACACGAGTGCGAAAATTACGATCTGCTGCTTGCCAAAGTTCGAATCGAATGGCTCTTTCCCATAGGCGGCAATCAATCGATCAAGCGA
>CBIHQO010000887.1:0-2811 GCA_966211735.1 uncultured Schlesneria sp. | reverse complement strand
CGGTGAATGAAGGTCGCGCTGATTGTAATGGTTGCTCAAGTCGGAGCGGTTATCCCGATCAAAGAGCGCTGCGGCGAACCTTATTCCAGTCCGGCACGACATTTCGACCGTAGTCGCCACGTCGGCACTGCAGTTGCCATCTCTTCGTTTTCAGGCCAACGCGTTGCTGTTAGCGAAGGGAATCTTGAGAATGTCCGCCCCCCCTCTATGGATCGTGAATCTCGCCAACAATGTGACGGCGTGCCTGGAACCGTTGGAACCCATGCCCCCGCTTGGCTGTCACTATCATCTCTGCGAACGATGCTGGGAAATCTCCATTTTTCCTTCTCACACAGAGATCGTCGGAGGTCCCCAAGATGGACACCAGACGGCACCGCGTTTTCGAGCCGACCTGTTGGCGATCGCCACGCTGTTCTCAAGCATCGAAGGAATTGCCTGGCAGACCAGATCGGTGAATGACGAGGATCAACTGGGAGCACACATCGCAATCACCGGGGTTTGCGATCACGAATCCGTTTCTGTTCGCGTCCTGCAGTCGGCTCCGAGCGACTTTGAACCCGGTCGGAAAGCCATGACGAATGAAGGTTGCCTGATTGACACCTGGTGACGAAGGCGCGAGCCGCGATCCTGTTCGTGAATAATCGCAATTCTTATACTCGCCTCCAGTTGAGTGACAACATCTGGAGCAGTCAGCATGGCACGATTCTTCAAATATAAATCCGCAGATGACCTGCGGTCCAACGCGGAACAGCTGGGTAGCCCGCTCCCCACGTCGAGCGACTTGTCCGCACTCTTTCAGCCGATTTCGATCGGTCCCCTAGCCATCGGAAATCGGTTTTGCATTCAACCGATGGAGGGATGTGACGGCACCACTGATGGAGCACCAGACGAACTGACATACCGGCGCTACCAGCGTTTTGGAGCGGGCGGAGCCAAGTTGATCTGGGGAGAAGCCACCGCGATTGATGAAGCCGCGCGGATGAACCCGCGGCAACTCTGGATCCACGACGGAGCGGCATCTGCGTTGGAGAAGATGCTGGCCATTTGCCGCAAAGCACACACGGAATCCTTTGGGAGTATTGCCGGTCTTGCTGTGGGATTGCAACTAACACATTCGGGACGCTTTAGTTTTCGACGTCCACAATTGGCGGTACATGATCCGCTGCTGGACCCATTGACGCTCGACAAGTCCACGGGAAAGTTCGTCGATGCCTCGTATCCGCTGCTCACAGATGACGCCTTGAAAAGAATCGAAGATCAGTACGTGGTGGCGGCAGGACTGGCAGCGCGGATTGGGTGCGACTTCGTCGACATCAAACAATGCCATCGATATCTGCTGTCTGAACTGTTGGCTGCCCGAAATCGTCCCGGCGACTATGGCGGCAGCTTGGAAAATCGGACGCGTCTGGTGCGCAACGTCATCGGTCGGATTCGTGCCGAATTCCCGAAACTGACGATCGTGACACGGATGAATGTCTATGATGGAATTCCCTATGTTCGCCGAGATCGACTCGCCCAGCTGACAGCTTCAACATTGGAGCAGCGAAGTTCCGATGATGGGGGGACCGGGATACCGGTTCCTCATCAGTTCCCCTTACAGGCGGCCTTCGGAGTCGATCCGAACGACCATCTGAAATATGACCTGACGGAACCACTGCAACTCGCCGGTTGGCTACGTGACTGGGGTGTCGCCGCGATCAATGTTTCGATGGGAAATCCCTATGCGAATCCGCACGTGGTGAGGCCCGCCGAATTTGCACCGGTCGACGGCTATGACGCCCCCGAGCATCCCCTGATCGGGGTGTTGCGTCATTTTTCTGCGACAGCCGCGCTGCAGAAGGCTAACCCCGGCTTTCCGATCATCGGTAGTGGGTATAGCTGGTTGCAGGATTTTGCCATGGAGGCGGCGGCCGGAAACGTGCGTGAGGGCCGATGTTCGCTCGTCGGCGTTGGTCGCGCCTCCCTCTCTCATCCTGACTTTGTCAGACATCTGCAGGAACATGGCACGATGAATCGCAAGCTGATTTGTCGCACGTTCTCTTACTGCACCAATTTGATGCGTTCGAAAGATCACCCGCTAGGACAATACCCTACGGGGTGCCCTCCATTCGACAAGGAAGTTTATGGCCCGATCTGGAAGGAAATCGAAGGCAAACGCAACTTGTAGTCGCGGTCTGGTTGCATCCTTGACTCTCCCGCCTGAATCGCGAATATGGGAATCTGGTTAATCCTTAAGCACCTGAAGACACCTTTGTTTGGCAACCATGGAGCGGCCCATGTCACGGACGGACGATTTGTATCTGGAACTCACCCGATTGCTGCGCGAAACCGCGGTCTTGAGCTCTTGCAGCAATGTTCTCGGATGGGACGAGCAAACGTTCATGCCTGAAGGTGGTGCCCAGTTCCGTTCGGAGCAATTGGGTCTGCTCGCCGGGATGACGCACGAACGAGCGACATCGCCGCGTGTGGGCGAACTGCTTGGCGAACTCGAAGCATCGGGTGATCTTGGTGATCCGGACGGCGATCGCGCCGTCAATGTTCGCGAAGCTCGCCGCAGCTATAACCGCTCCACGAAATTACCTCGGCGGTTGGTCGAGGAATTGTCTCGAACGACGACACTTGCTCAGCAGGCCTGGGTCAAGGCTCGTGAGGACACTGAATTTCCGGTTTTCCTGCCTTGGCTGGAAAAGATGATCGGCCTGAAACGCGAGGAAGCGCAAGCCATCGGATACGGCGCGGGCGTTCCCTACGATGCCCTCATGGACGACTATGAACCGGGCATGACCACGGCCGAAGTCACTCGAGTTTTCG
>CBIHQO010000886.1:0-2811 GCA_966211735.1 uncultured Schlesneria sp. | reverse complement strand
AGTTGCCGAGAGATTTGTGCTCGCCAAACATCACGGTCAATGGAAACGAGAGAGCGAGTTCAGCACTCCAGAGCACCGCAGCCAATGCACCAAAGAGCAGCGACCATGCCAGGCGGCGCCAGTACGGATAGACAAATGATAAGAGTCGACCCCAAGTCTGCACGACGCTTCGCATCCCTGCTGTATAAGTGGTGCGCTCCGCACACCGATATTGTCACCGGCGGACGCCTGACGCGACTTCCGCCGCGCGTATTACAGAACAAATCTTAAGGACCGTCCAGAGCAGTCAAAATGAGGCGAAGTGGGCGATAGGGCGGTTTGGGTGGTTCGCGGGGTGTCAGCAGTGCCGTGTTCATCTTGACTGCCTCATGAGAGGTGGGATACATCCCCTTCATGCGTAGCCTATTCGCGATCTTTTGTGGATTAGCTCTCATCCTGGCACCATTGCGCGCGGTCTGGGGATGGACTGAGGAACGCCAACTGGGGTCCTATCTGATTCGATCAGAGTTCGCCCTACGCGACGTTCAAGGCTTAGTCGACGACTTGGGCGATCTGCAATCCGACATCGAGCGACAGTTGGGACTGAAATGCGAGCCCGGCGAAATTCAGATCCATCTGTTCAAGAACAAGTGGAGCTACAACGGCTACTTGAGTAAGAGAGTTCCGGAAGGGACGAAGCGACAAGCGCTATTCGTGCAAGGGACTGATGCCGGAAGGGTTTACGCGTATCGACACTCGGGGTTGGACACCGATGTCCGGCACGAGACAACTCACGCGTTGTTGCACACGGCACTTCCCTATGTACCGATCTGGCTGGACGAGGGGCTTGCCGAGTATTTTGAGCCGTCCCCAGGGCTGCGTGAGAAGGGAAATGCACACCGCGGCGAGTTGCAATGGGCTGTCAAACTGGGCTGGCGACCTTCGCTGGAAAAGCTGGAGGCCAAGCGAACCCAAGCTGAAATGGGAAAGAATGATTACCGTGACGCTTGGGGCATCATACATTTCGTGCTGCACGGGCCGCCAGCGGCGCGCGAGGCACTGGCCAAGTACTTCGAAGAAGTCCAGTCCGGCAAGGCACCAATGCCGCTCAGTCAGCATCTGCGCCGCCGGATTCCGAACTTCGAGCAAGCCGTGATCGATCACTTGAAATGATTGTGTTGTCGGTTTTCATCAGGGGTTGAATCGAAACCCAGATTGTCAAAATCACCAGCTGGGTTACTAATGACCAGTCATTGGCCTGCCACTTGCATGATTGGGTTTGCCAGATTCTTGTGTCTCAGCTACTGTTAGCCCGGTCGCCGCCAGGGAATGGTGGCAGAGTCAAGACGACTAGGTTTCGTCGCGATGGTCGGAGGGAGTTTGCAATGGCCTGCTTGTGTCGTTTGTTTAATTCACTACTAATGCGTGTCGTCTCTTTTGTGGTGGCGGTAACAGCTTTACTGCTCAGTGATTCGTGTTCCTTCGCGGACGACAGAATTCCGCTCACCGCGCGTGCCGAGGCGGGATCGACAGGTGCCGGCAGCGCTCTGGATATCCCCGTTCCACCGATCGATAAGCAGCATCCGCTATTCCTTCCTCTTCAAGAAGCTTACAAGTCTCGTCAGTCATTGAAGAACGTGAAGGACTATCAGGCTGACTTCACCAAGAAAGAGTTAATGGGTCGCCGATTACTGACGACCAACATGAATTTGAAGCTTCGTCAGGAACCATTCAGCGTTTACCTGAAGTTTGTGAATCCGAATGCGGGCCGCGAAGTGATCTATGTCCAAGGTCGAAACAAGAACAATTTGATCGTTCACGAAGTCGGGATCAAGTCGATTGTTGGCACGCTCGAATTACCGCCGACTGGACCGGATGCCATGTCTGACAACAAGTATCCCGTGACCATGATCGGCTTGAAGACGATGCTGGATAAGGTCATCAAACAATGGGAAACCGAGGGCAAGCTCGGGGAAGTGAAAACACAGAAATACCCCGACGCCAGACTACCGAGTGGTGAAGAATGCGTCGCGTACGAATCATTGCACCCGACGCCACGCGAAGAGTTCCCGTACCATATCACTCGTCTGTGGATTGAGAAAAAGAGCAATCTGGCGATTCGCGTGGAGCAGTTGGGCTTCCCTCAACGAAACGACAAGACGCCGCCGATCATTGAGGAATACACCTACAGCAAGCTCAAGGTCAACGTCTCACTTGCCGACCGCGATTTTGACAAAAAGAATCCCGGTTATGCCTTTCCCTGAACGTGCCGAAATCCAAGTTGCCGAATCCGTACAGGCGGTTCGCGATGCGGTCAACCGCGCAAAGCAGGCCGGTCATCGAGTTGGATTTGTCCCAACGATGGGGGCACTGCATGTTGGACACGTCAGTCTGATGGAACGTGCCCGCGCGGAATGCGGGTACGTCGCAGTCAGTATCTTCGTCAATCCAACTCAGTTTGGTCCTCACGAAGACTTCAATCGCTATCCCCGGCCGCGCGATGCCGATTTGGCGATGTGCCGCGAGGCAGGGGCGGATCTTGTTTTCTATCCTGCCGTTGAAACAATGTATCCTGTGGGCCATCGAACTTTTGTGGAAGTGGCTGGTTTGTCGGAGATCCTGGAAGGGGCCATCCGACCTGGCCATTTTCGCGGTGTCACGACTGTGGTGACGAAACTGTTCAATATCGTCCAGGCGGATCGAGCGTACTTCGGACAGAAAGATTATCAGCAGCAATCGATCATTCGCGTCATGGCGCGCGAGCTCGACATGCCCACGGAAGTCGTGACCTGCGAAACCATTCGCGATCCTGACGGTTTGGCCCTGAGCAGT
>CBIHQO010000885.1:0-2820 GCA_966211735.1 uncultured Schlesneria sp. | reverse complement strand
TTCTGGTTTGACGACGCCATCCTTGTCGCCATGAAAGGTCCAGATCGGCAGCTTCGTCAAACGGTCTGCTTGAGTTTCATCAGCCCCGCCACAGATCGGAATGGCAGCCGCAAACACATCAGGGGTGCGACAGATCAGGTCCCACGTGCCATAGCCACCCATCGAAAGACCTGTCACGTACAACCGCTTCGTGTCGATCCGAAATTCCTTTTCCAACGAGGCCATGACTTCGCGAGTCAATTTGAGCGAGATTGATTCTTCCGGTTGCTTGTGACTGTCTGCGGACCAGTCGACTTCGGTCCATTTCTTGCCATCCGGACATTGCGGCGCGATCACGATGCAGGGGAACTTCTCTCGATTTGTATCGGTCGCGAATTCCTTCGTCCCGTGTACAAGTTGCTTCGTATTGTCGTCGCCTCGTTCTCCCGCCCCATGCAGAAACAGCACCAGCGGATATTTTTCGGTCCCACTTGGCGAATAACCCTTGGGGATCATCAGGCGATAGTTCAGCGTCTCGCCTTTGTCATTCTTGTAAACACGAGCTTCGTAGAGTTCTGCAGAGAATGCTGCTGAGGTGAGCGACAACAGGGTCATCACGGCGAAACAGCGAACGGAGAGATTCAACTTCATGGCGGCTGTCCAAGTTGAGTAGTGAAGCACAAACCACACAGATTCGGACTATAGAAAACTGATCTGCAAAAGTCTCTGAAGTCACTCGTGCTGTTCATTGCAGTGAGCGGCAATGGCCGGAGTTTCTATTTACCTGCTTTTGAATGTCCGAGAGGATGGCCGCCTCGGGAGGACCCATCATGTTGCGACGGAGAGTAGGGGTGTGGCGAGGCACTGGCTGTTGGCTGGCCCTTTTGGTGCTGTATTTCAGTGCCTACACAGCACTGTTGAACCCAAAGAAAATGGGGTTCTGCTCGCTGGGGTCTACCGGAAGTCCGTGGTGCCGAATTCCGAATTATCGGTGGAATTCGAGAGTGATCGAGCGCCTGTTCTCCCCGGCTCATCGTGTTGATCGAATGCTTCGCCCCAACTATTGGTTCGGCATTGATCCCTTGCGAGGCTTTCAGCCCGATCCCAATCGATCTGTCGGGTGTGGTGGATTCGGTGGCAATCAGGGCCGCGGCGGTTTCGGTGGGAGTATTCCTGCTGGGGAGTGACTGGCCACCGAAGACTCCGCAGCGAATATATGCTGCGGAATTCTTCGACTTGGTGATCCGGTGGGAGCCCGCGGTGGGCAAGTGGCTTATTCGCGGCGCAGTAATCCGAGGTTAATCAGCTTATCGCGGCACTCATCACGTTCGCGGCAGCGAGTCAGGTCGGTCCAAGTTGGATCTTGCACCGCCATGAAATCATCAATGCCGTAGGGCGGGGCGGCTTTCGCTTCTGCGGCACGAGCTGTCAGTCGTTGGATCACGCCTAGTTCCAGTCGGCTCAGCGAAGATCCACCCATGCGATAGTCTTCGAACGCTTCCCAGACGACCGGGAACAACGGCTTGACGATTTGTTGCCCGATCGTAGTGGCATACAAGCGAATCTCTTCTTGAGCGTGCGGATCCATTCGCAGCGCCAGAAAGTGCAACAGGTTGTGAATGTCGACTTTCCAATAGGCCTCGGTGTAAGTGGCCAATGGCAGGTCTTTTCGGGCTTGTTCGCGAGCGACTCCGGCCGCGAGGCGAGCTTCGTAGATGCGGCGTGATTCGTCGTGCAGGTGCCGTTCGTCGGCGGTGAGTTGTTCACCCGTGGTCTGTGGTAATGGCAAGCCGCTTCCCTGGCGGTTCTGATCAGCCTGCGTACGCCATGCTTCGGGAGCTGTCTCCTGTGCCGAATCGATCGCGACCGAGTACCGAGTGCTATACTCGTTGACGTTCGCCATGCGGTGACGAATCCACTGTCGCCAGCAATCCATCGGAACGCGAACCAGCAGCTTGATCTCGGCCATTTCGAACGGCGTCGTGTGACGATGCCGCAGCAGGTAACGGATCAGCGTGCGATCGTCGGAGACTTTCTTCGTCCCCTCTCCATAGCTCACTCGCGCGGCTTGGACGATCGACGAATCGTCGCCCATCACGTCAACCAGACAGACGAATCCGTCGTTCAAGACAGAGAACTTCTTCCAGCGAAGTTCCTCGACAAGTGCAGAGTTGGAGGGCATCAACAGCGATCCTGGCCGTGGCGGACGCTGCCAGCGTCCGTATGATTTGGGCAGCGATGTGAATTCTCAATCGATCACCGACGCTGGCAGCGCCGGCCACGAAGAACCAAGCGGACGAAGTTATCCTCTCGTCGCTCCCAAGTCCATCGCCACGGACTCAGTCTGATTTTGTCTACTCTCTACTTTCTTCCATCCACTCTCTCGCCGCAGGCGCCCCAGTTCTCGGTGAAGTGCGGCAGGCTCAAGCCACCAACGATCAAACTGCTCACCCCGGCATGAGTTAGCACGAATCGAATCGATTCCGCCGCTGGTAAATTGCCCGATCCCAGCCCCTTTTTGACGAAGACCGCGATTCCTTTGTCAGCCGCCTCGGTTATGACGTCACCATGGCTCTGATCCTTCAGATTGTATTCCACCATCAACGCATCCGCCCATGGCAGAGCGAGTTGCGCTCCTTCGACGGTCTTCCCAGACATTCCGATCGCTCGCACGATCCCCTCAGATCGAAGATCCAGCAAGGTTGCGACGACATCCGTCTGCGTGAGAATGTTGTAGTCTTCGCCGTTGGAGTGAACGAACACGATGTCCAGATGATCGGTCGTAAGTCGACTCAGGCTCCGCTAGATGATGGCTCGGACCGCTGCTGCGGAGTAGTCATA
>CBIHQO010000884.1:0-2822 GCA_966211735.1 uncultured Schlesneria sp. | reverse complement strand
CTGATCGTGGTCATGGGCTTTTTGATCTTTCTCGCGGTCTTCTACTCCAAATCATCCACCTGGACAGAAATCTGTTCCGGGTTCGTCAAGTTCGGGACCGTGCCCGTCATTGCTGATGAAGACATCAATGCCGATGGTGTGCAGGATCCAGATGAAGCGAAGCATGTTCCGAAGCTCGAAAACATTGCCACCAGTTGGGGCCAAGGGCGGTTATTGCCTAAGTTCGATCTCTCGATGATCGGCATCCTGGTTTCGATGATTGCGATCTCGGGGAACGGGGGTTTGACGAATACTCCCATCAGCAACTTCACGCGTGAGCAGGGTTGGGGAATGGGGCGTCATGTCGGAGCCATTCCGAGCATCGTCGGTGGCCACGCCATTGAGCTATCACACGTGGGGATGGTGTTTAAGGTCACCCAAGACTCTTTGGTTCGTTGGGGCAAGTGGGTCAAGCACATCGAACGCGAACAGTTCTGGCTGTGGATGCCCGCCTGTTTCCTGGGATTGGCTCTACCGAGCATGCTGTCTGTCCAGTTCTTGCCACGCGGGACAGAACTGAAGGATAAGTATCAAGCCGCGGCGATGACGGCAGAAGGCGTCGGCAATGCCGTCGGTGGGCCAGTCACAACGGTTGAGCCGACGGAAGGCGGCACCCCACAGGTGCGCCGACCAACATTGAACTATGTCTTCTGGTGCATGACGCTGTTCTGTGGCTTTCTGGTCCTGGCCACCAGCATGGCTTCCACGGCGGATGGAGTCCTCAGGCGGTGGGTCGACGTCTGCTGGACAGCCCTGCCATTTTTACGAAATTGGGATACGAAGCACATCGGCAAGCTCTACTTCGCGGTGCTTTGCATTTACGCGGTCCTGGGACTGATCATGCTGACTTTTGTCAAAGGGGACGTGCTGCTGATCTTCTCGGGAATGATGTACAACTACGCGTTGGGGTTCAGCAGTCTGCATGTCGCTGTGATTAACACAGTCCTGTTACCACCCGAGTTGCGGCCGAGTGTGGCTCGTCGCGGGATGCTGGTTGTGGGCGGTATCTTCTTTCTGACCGCGGCCATCATTTCGTCGATCGTCGAAGTTCCCAAGCTGGTCAATGAAATCAATAAACTGCGATCGGCACCGACTGTGAATCTGATGAAGCCGGCCTGATTCCAAAGTCGCCTTGATGAGAATTGAGGGATACAGGAAGAAACCCGTTCGGTATGATGTTGGCCGCTCCCGCCGCCGGAGAGAATTCACGGGTCACGGACGATGACATCAATTTGCCAGCAACGGATTCAGGTTTTCAAGGACGAGTCGTGGACATGCTCTCAAGTGGATTGGAATCGGTTGCAACGGACCTGCTCCAACTAATCTTCGGCCTCTTCGTGAACGCGATCCCCTTCGCGTCGGCGATGCCGTTTGGGATTTTGGCGGCTGGCGACGGGGGCGAGGCCGTCAATCAAGGCTTCCATCTGATGGAATTCCTGCGCTGGAGCTTCGATTTTCTGCTGCACCTTGATGATGAACTGAAAAAGATTGTCACCCAGTACGGCGTCTGGTCACATCTGATTCTGTTTGGCGTCATCTTCTGCGAAACCGGCTTGGTGGTGACCCCGTTTCTACCGGGTGATTCCCTGCTGTTTGCAGCCGGTGCCTTTGCGGCAGACCGATCACTTCGGATCGAATGGTTGCTGCCGCTGCTGATCGTCGCCGCCATCGCGGGAGATACCGTCAACTATTGGATGGGCCATTGGTTTGGCGAGCATGCTTTCAGCGGTAAGATCCCGTTTCTGAAAAAAGATCATCTCGAGAAGACTCACCGCTTCTTCGAGAAGTACGGCGGCAAGACGATCATCCTGGCGCGATTTGTCCCAATCATCCGCACGTTTGCACCGTTCGTGGCTGGTATGGGATCGATGAACTACCGATTGTTCCTGGTCTATAACGTCGTCGGTGGCATTCTGTGGGTTCTTATTTTCGTCCCCTTGGGTTATTGGTTTGGAACATGGCCCATCGTCAAAGAGAATTTTGAGTTGGTCATGGTTGCCATCGTCGGCCTCTCGCTGTTGCCGCCGGCGTGGGAAATCGCCGCGCATTGGCTCGCTAGTCGAAAGCAACGGGCGGCTGGATTGAGCGATCCCGCAAAAACTGTCGAGAGCTGACCTGATCGTCCAAACTCGAGGTACATCGTCACTGAACGTGAGATGATCGAATACGGTCGCTTCTCTCCAAATCCGTGATTCATCCGTGGCTAAAGACTGCCTCGTTATCTCTTTTGGTCCGTCGCCAGTTGCGGATCACCGTTAAAGAGACGAGTTTGCACCTCGGAACGGTTGACCTTCTCGACAGACTCGACCATGTTGATGCGACCACTGATCGCAGACACATGACAGTTCGTCGAGAGGTCTCTTGCATGGCAGTACCGAACGAACATCCTTTGCTGGCCCCCGCACGACGCGAAGCCGTTGCGGCGCTCCTGATCTGGTTCCTCACCACAGCCTATTGTGTGGGGTATTGCTGTCTCTACGGGTATGGCCGTGACCCGAAGACTCTGACGTTTGTCCTGGGATTCCCCGATTGGATTTTCTGGGGAATCGTCGTTCCCTGGGGTGTCTGCACGGTGATTTCGGGTCTCTTTGCATTTTGCTTTATGAAGGACGCCGACCTGGAGAACTGATCGCAACGCGGATGCGCTGCGATAATCACCGAAGGCGTGGTGGCCACACCGAGACGATTGAGGTCCTGATGCTTCTTGCTGTTACCGAGGTTCCAACGCCGGGCTATGGCGTTCTGGCGGCACTTCTGATTTTCATCGCAGCTTCCGTCTGGCT
>CBIHQO010000883.1:0-2841 GCA_966211735.1 uncultured Schlesneria sp. | reverse complement strand
TCATCCGAGAACCGCCATTCTCCTATTTAGGATCGTCCGGGAGTGGCACTGAGATTCACCGTGTCGGGCAATTTCATGCTTGGCCAGCCGAATAACCGTTCGAATGCCGCACTGCTCGCCCAGCTCACGATGCTGTGGAACTCCACAACTTCGGCTCCGTGATGGTCCTTGTTCGGATATCCCCTAGTTACTATAATCTTCGCGCCGTTGGTTAAGTTTCGTACTTGGTGCGACTTATGAAAATATCGCGTGCCAGTCGTCGATGAGCTGACCAGCAGGCAAATCCTTCTAGCCCAGCAGTTCGCGGAAGTTTTTCCGTAACCATATTCTGGAAAAAACGTTCCAGTCCGATTACGGGCACACAAGTTCAGGAGAAGTACAGTGACGGTGAAGGTCGCGATTAACGGGTTCGGTCGAATTGGGCGCCTGGTGTTCCGGGCCATGGTTGAGCAAGGTCTGATCGGAAAAGACGTACAAGTCGTCGCCGTTGGCGATATTGTTCCGGCTGACAATCTGGCCTATCTGTTGAAGTATGACACGACTCAGGGTCGGTTCACCGGCGAAGTCGGATCGAAAAAGTCCAGCCCAGACAAGGCTGAAGACGACGTTCTGATCGTGAACGGTCACGACATTCATGTGGTCAGCGCCAAGTCCCCAGCCGAACTTCCCTGGAAGCAATTCGGCGTCGACGTCGTCATCGAATCCACCGGCCTGTTCACCGAAGCCGAAAAGGCCAAGGGTCACATCACCGCCGGCGCGAAGAAGGTCATCATCTCGGCTCCGGCCAAGGGTGAAGACATCACCATCGTGATGGGCGTGAACTGCGACAAGTACGATGCCGCGAAGCACAACATCATCTCCAACGCTTCGTGCACGACGAACTGCCTGGCCCCCGTCGTTCACGTCCTGCTGAAGGAATTCGGCATTGATGAAGGTCTGATGACCACCATCCATGCCTACACCGCGACCCAGAAGACGGTTGACGGTCCCAGCAAGAAGGACTGGAAGGGTGGCCGTGCTGCCGCTCAGAACATCATCCCCAGCGCCACCGGCGCTGCGAAGGCTGTCGCCCTGGTCTGCCCCGAAGTGAAGGGCAAGCTGACCGGCATGGCTCTTCGCGTTCCAGTTCCGACCGTCTCGGTCGTCGACCTGACCGTGAAGACCACCAAGGAAACCAGCTACGCCGAAATCGCCGCCGCGATGAAGAAGGCCAGCGAAACCTACCTGAAGGGGATCCTGGAATACACCGAAGACGAAGTCGTCAGCAGCGACTTCATCCACAGCAAGTCTTCGTCCATCTTCGACAAGGGGAGCGGTATCGAACTGAACAGCAAGTTCTTCAAGCTGATCAGCTGGTACGACAATGAATGGGGTTACAGCAACCGCGTGGGTGATCTGCTCAAGCTGATCATCTCCAAGGGCCTGTAAGCCAGGATCTTGTAGCCAATCTCGCCAAGAGATGGGGTCTTTCAACATCGGCCCGCGACGGCCGATGACGATTAGACTCACGATTCGAGATGTCCATGCAGCCCGACTGCGATTTGCGGTCGGGCTGTTTCGTTCTTGCAATAAACATTGGCGACTCGCCTCCGATCTCGGTATTCTAGTGACGCGGCCCATCGTGGCCGTTTTTTGCTCTCCCACAACTGATCCGACCGATCCTCGCTGACACCGGCCCCTGCGAATGCCGCTGCTCGAGCTTTTTACTGACAGAGTTCTCATGAGTCGAATTGAACTGATCGCCACCGCCGCCTTTGGAATCGAGTCCATCGTCGCCCGCGAGCTGGCCGAGTTGGGATACCATGAGCAACGCGTCGAGGATGGTCGGGTCACCTTCATTGGCGACGAACTCGCGATCTGCCGCTGTAATCTGTGGCTTCGATCTGCCGACCGCCTGCTGATCAAAGTGGGCGGATTCCATGCCGCTGATTTTGACGCGTTGTTCCAGCAGGTCACGGCCCTGCCCTGGGCACAGTGGCTGTCGATCGATTCGGCTTTCCCCGTCAGCGGTAAGGCCGTCCGTTCGCAACTTCATAACGAGCCCAGCATTCAAAGCGTGAGCAAAAAGGCGATCGTCGAAAGCCTGAAGCTGTCTTATCAACGACACTGGTTCAATGAAGACGGACCAGAGTTCCCGATTGAAATCGCGATCCTCAAAGACTGGGTGACAGTCAGCATCGACACATCAGGGGCCGGCCTGCACAAGCGCGGTTATCGCCCGGAAGCGGGTGCAGCTCCTTTGCGAGAAACCACCGCGGCCGCACTCGTCCTGCTCAGTTTCTGGAATCTCAATCGTCCATTCCTGGACCCGTTTTGTGGCTCAGGCACGATTCCGATCGAAGCAGCGATGATCGCTCGCGACAAAGCCCCTGGTGCCAACCGTGGTTTTCAATGCGAGCAATGGCCGCAGATCACGCGCGAGCATTGGAAACAGGCGCGCGACGAAGTTCGCGACCGAGCGATCGCCAGGCCCCGCTTTGCACTCCAAGCCAGCGATGTCGACGGACGGGTTCTGAAGATCGCGGAGAAAAACGCGAACGAAGCCGGCGTCGGCTCCGACATCGAATTCAAGCAGATGGATGTCCTGGAACTGAAGACGATCCGCGAATACGGCTGCGTCATCACGAACCCACCCTATGGGGTTCGCTTGGAAGACGACGAATCCGCGGGAGCCATCTACGACGACATGGCCGACGCCTTCGAGCCACTCAAGACATGGTCGATCTATGTCCTGACCTCACACCCCGGCTTCGAACGATTCTTCCGTCGCAAAGCGGACCGCCGCCGCAAACTCTACACCGGCCGCATCGAATGCCACTACTTCCAATACCTCGGCCCCCG
>CBIHQO010000882.1:0-2842 GCA_966211735.1 uncultured Schlesneria sp. | reverse complement strand
AATCGCACCGAGTTGCAGCTTAGACTTCTCTGCGGGTCTACTTAGCCGCAATACCCACGAGAGACGATCCAAGGAGACAAATTTGCTCAGGACGTATCATCGGAGTCGACAGGAGTTCCGTCAACGCGAAATTGCCGTGACGAGAACTAGCCACTAAACCTCGGTCGTTACTCTCGGATGTCGCTGGCGAACGGATCCTCTTCCAACTCGCGTGGAGGCGGGCTGGTGCGAGATTCCTCTTCATAGCTGGCTTGGATCACTTTCTGCGGGGCTCGGGCCTCGCCGCGAGCCATTTGTGTTCGCAAGCTGTGCTTCAAAGCGAGACGTTGTGAATCGTCGACCCCTGCAATCAGCGTGATATCGTCAACGACGTAGCGTTCGAATTCTCGTCGCAGAGTGACTTTGGCGCCGTACTGTTTGTCACCTAGATTCACGGTGACTTCCTGGTCGGTGATCGCGATGCTCTCCAGCGGAGCCTTCAAGAAGGTATCCGCAGACATCCCGGAATTAGGCACATACCGCGTCTGTCCCCAGACCATGCGATTGAAGTCGGCAGTCGAGATGGCTTGCAGTCGCTCCAAGGCGGCTTCTTGCTTTTGTGGGTCGCGGCCTTGGGCGATCGCACTGGCGAATTCCTGGATCGGAACGAGGATTTCCATCGTTGCCTTCAGAGATGACGGCAGACCGGTTTTTTGCCAGTTGACGTCGTCCACGAAGAATCGACCGTTTTCATCCCGCAGGACGTAAGTGACTGACCGCGCGCCGTGGCGAACTTGAATCCTGGTCAAAGCACCGTGGAACGAGGCACTGACAAATTCCATGTCGCTGCCGTCGAACAGATCCAGCGGCATCGATTGCAGTGTTTCGGTGTTGAGGCGACCCCAAACGCGAGTGGCCAGATCACGTGTCGACGAATGTTTCAAAGTGCCAACATCGCGGGCTTCAAGAGCATTGACGAAGATCTCGAGCATCCCCTGAGCGGTGAACAGAGCCGAGAGCCGCTTTTCCTGCTTCGTTTCGATTTCGTAGATCGTCACGTCCGAGACGCGGAACTTGGCAGGGACATCCGGAGACGTTTCTGCATCGCGGTGCATGTCGATCTGCACCAGTTCCGTATCGTTCTTCAAGACAAAGTCAGCACGATTGCCGCGTAGCTTCACAATCAGCTCGTGTTCCGAGAATTGGGGATCCGGCAGCTTGGCCTGGCTGAGATCACCGACAGCAAGGCTGCCTTCGAAGAAGTCGGCCGAGCTCAATTCGGACAGTTTCGTTTTGTCACCGTTTCCGTAGGCGGCCAGGAAGGCGGTGCATCCGTTCACGGCGTGAGCCAGTTTCAACATCGATGGCAACTGCTCGTCGCCTTTGGTGTCGACGGCGACATCGGAAACTTGCCAGCGTCCGTCCGCCAGTTCCATCGAGATCACCGTATCGCCCACATGTCGTGGCAAACGCACGACGGCGACCTTTTCGTCCATCTGAGCGTTCGGCTTGTACTTACCACCAGTTGGCTTCCCGGCGGAAACGACCTTCGTCAGCGTGGCCAGATACGATGGTGGCAGCGGATCGAGAGCCTCACGGAACTTCTTCGTCGTCACGCCCAGGACTTGCTCGCGATCGCCACGACTCCAGGCATCCAGGAATTCGCGAATCGACAGCAGCATATCCATCTGTTCGGTGACGGACTTGTAGGCCACGACACCTTTGCGTTTCTGCTTTAAGTAAATGTCGTCAACGACCCAGTGTCCATCTTTGCCCTTGGTCAGTTCGTAGAAGACTTCCTTCTTGCTGTTACTGGAGCCGCCCTTCTTGCTTTTCTTGTCTGTTTTTCCGTCACCGACTTCAACCGTGACACGCTTCTTATTCTTGCCGTCATCTTCGACTTCGACGATGGTCGTTTTGCCGTCGGGAAGGTTCAGGATCTTCAAATCTTCGAAGGCGGTTGTCGTGCGCAGGGCTCGTTGGCGGAAATCTTGACTGGTGGCCTCCATCAGGCCATCCAGATCTTCGTCGTTCAGGTTCTTGGAGAACGCCGTGATCGCTCGCGTTTCAATCATGTGCGAGCAGCCGACCCCGCCGGTGGTAGTGACCACCGCCAGTCCGAAGCAACACACGACTGAGCGGATTGTTCGAGACATGCGACTTCCTTGACCGAATCGTCGACACGCAGAAAAGTGCGCGGCGAGACCTGCAACGAACGATGAACAAATTGGGGAAATGGGAGGTCCGGCTTCTCTCAGATTCAAAACGGACCGTCAATATCAGGCCCACGAAACCGCTGATGACCGATTCACTTCTGTCGAACTTGGGTCGAACTCCAGCAGATAATGCAGTTCGCCGTCGTTTTCTTGCGAAAAGGTAGCGCACTCAGCTGTGCTCTCGCCGCGAGGACCGATCAGGGTTTTCTTGTGGATGGCCGAGCCTAAAATTGAGGTGCAGAATGCACTAGAAGCGATTACGGAGCGGTTGGTGGACACCTCTGGGCCAATTTCCGATCTGCTGGGATAAGGCACCAGGTCTTCCGATTCCCATCATTCCCGCCCTTCCCAAGAATGAAGGAAGAAGTGGCTCAGGCAATGAAAACAGCCGCCAATAGTAGCGGCTGCTTGAATTTACACGTTCATGTCAGCAAGACAGATGCCTATCCATGGGCACCCGGTTTACTGGCTTCTTTGGCCAGCATTTCAGCGAGTTGACGCAATTCGCCCAATTCGCCTTTTCTCTGATCGTCGGTAATGTCCGACGAGTCGCGAATTTCCAGCATGCGGCTGCTGCGGACAAACCGCAGACCACGAAGCAGAAGTTCACGTTGTCGATCCGTCAGTTCCAATTGCAACAAGTCACT
>CBIHQO010000881.1:0-2863 GCA_966211735.1 uncultured Schlesneria sp. | reverse complement strand
GGGGCCGATTGCTGGGAACAGGTTCGTCCTGTGTCCTCAGCCCAACTGGTGCCGTGGGAACGCGAGCCGCCTTGGCAAACGCAATGCGAGCCGCGATCCGCGAAGCAGGACTTCGACCCGATCAAATCGGCCACATCAACGCCCACGGCCTGGGAACTCTCGAATCAGACATTGAAGAATCGAAGGCGATTCTGGATGTTTTCGGCGACGACCTTGGCAAGAAAATTCCCGTGACAGCACTCAAGAGCTACCTGGGGAATTCGGGAGCCGGTTCCGGCATGCTCGAACTGGCCGGTTCGCTCCTTGGACTGGCGCACGGCGTGATTCCGCCTACGCTCAACTACGAAACGCCTGACCCGCAATGCCCGCTGAATATTGTGTCGGGCAAGCCGATGCCGACCGACAACCGCATCGTGTTGAAGATCAACGTGACGCGAATGGGACAAGCCAGCGCGTCGATCGTAGAGGCCTGCTGATCAAGCTTCGAACAGGTCGCATGACATGTGTATGCGACCTGTTCGAGAAATGAGTTCCAGGTGACGACCGCTTAGTTCCCTGCGGCTCGCAGTTGGAACTGGGCACCGCGATACGCTGACAAGTCGACAGCGTTCGTCTTCAAGACCTGTTGATAGAACGCGGTGGCATTGGTCTTGTCTCCCGCTTGACCTCGTCGCTCGGCGATGAAGTAGTAAGCCTCGCACAGCTGTGCGTTCTTCATGGTGGCATTGGTCGCTTTGTCGACCGCCTTCACCAAATCTTGCTCAGAGATTTTGCCGTTCAAGAACAGCACCATCTGATCAATCCAATCTCGTTCTGCTTCCGGACGCTTTGTGGTCGCCTCGAGAATTGGTCCGAGTGAATCGGCCTTACCCAACAACACAAGCGTCCATGTTCGCCAGGGATTCAGATAGCGCATATTAGGATTCATCGCGATCGATTGATCGAACGAGGCCAAGGCACCGGCAAAATCTCGAGCGAAATACTTTGCGAACCCCAAGTCTGCCTGTCCTGTCGGATTCTGCGGGTCCAGCCGAATCGCTTGATTATAGTCATCGATGGCACCATTCACGTTCAGCTGAGACAGACGACACGTCCCACGCAGACTATAGAACAGCGGATGCTTCGCATCCTGCTTGATCGCTTCAGAGTAATCCGCCTCGGCGGCTGCCAGATCTCGCTCGGACTGATGGCTGAAACCCCGATTGGCATAGGCGACGGCAAACTTCGGATCAATCTGAATAGCCTTATTGAAGTCGGCGATCGCCTCTTTCAACTTGCCCTGCCGCTGCTCAAACAAGCCGCGGTTGTTGAAAACCAGGGGGTTACTAGGAAAGGCTTCGACTGCCGAGCTGAATGCGGCCAGCGCCTTATCAGCTTGCCCGGAAACCGCGTAGCTTTCGGCCAGCCCAACGTGTGCCCCCAGATGCAACGGGTTGCTCTTAATCGCCGCCTGGTAATCTTGAGCGGCGGCCTCGACGTTTTGCATACTGACGTAAGCGCCGGCACGCTGGTACAGGATGTTCGCCCGCTGCTCTGGCGTCAGGTTTGTGCGGGCCAGCACGCTTTGGCCGACCTGCAGGACAACTTCAGCGTGTTCCTTTTTCCCTTCCAGGTTGGACAGCGAAGTCATGCCATACATATAGGGGAGGTAGTAGTCAATTTCGTTGCTGCCACCCGCCCGCAAGGATTCGCGAGCGTCTTCGATCCCAGATCTCAGCTCTTTCCCGTCCCGGCGGACGATTCCAAGTTCGACGTGCGCACTGGCACGCAAATACAAAGCCTTATGGTCTTTGGGATTCTGAGACAACACTTTTGTTGTCAATTCCAGGCACTTGGCGAAATCAGCACTCTGGTAGGCCGCATCCGCCTCTTTTTTCAGCTTGTCCGCTTCAGAATCCTGAGCCACCGCGAAGCTGGTCAAGGCGACCATGGCCAACAGGCCGTGGATGCATCCATGCAGGGACATGGTAACCCCTTTGAAATTGAGAGTTTCGTCTTAAAGCAAGCCGCTGACAGCAGATTCAATCTATAATTCGCCTGCGAGTCAACACAATGCAATAAACTTGACCGCGATCAAGGAATTTCGCGACCTGGTGGAAGTTCGCCAGTGACTAAATTCGCAACTCTCTGCATCGTATCGTCAAACAACTTGACAGGTTGGAGGTCGGCTAGTATCGTCAATTCGCGCATGTGCGGAGTTCGTTGCGCCAGGTGTGTGCAAGGGTTCAGTCATGTGATGGTGAGTCTCAGCTTCTTGGCGGGGGCATCGGCCATGTGAGAAAGTGGGTTCCAGTCCGAAGCATCGGAACTTGTTTTCAGGTTGCTGAAAACAAGCAGACTTATCGGCTTTTGCCATCTGGCGGCCGCGGAATAAGTGGGACTCGTGCCCACTTATTTGTTTTATGGGATGTGTGAAAAGCGGTAGATCGGGGACATCATTTGAGATGACGTGATCCAGAGTTAACGGTGAGTCCCCGAAGTGCAGTTTCAGGTAAGTTTGTTCGACAAGGTCGAACAATGAGAAGGGTTGAAATGAACGGTCCCGAGTTGTTGCGTATCGTCGATGCGATCCACCGCGACAAGAGCATCGACAAGGCGATCGTGTTCGAAGGCATCGAGCAGGCGATTCTCTCTGCTGCGCGCAAGCATTTCGGCGAAGACAACGAAATTCAAGTTCACGTTGATCGGGACACCGGTCATCCCACCGTCAAATCGAACGGCGTCGAGATTGACTCCGCCGAACTTGGCGATCTGCTGGGCCGAATTTCGGCTCAGACCGCCAAACAAGTCATGATTCAGAAGATTCGCGAAGCAGAACGCGATGCCTTGTACGACGAATACACCGACCTGCGTAATCAGATCG
>CBIHQO010000880.1:0-2869 GCA_966211735.1 uncultured Schlesneria sp. | reverse complement strand
GGGCTGACACGCAGTAACAGGAACGCTCCCAGGTGAACGGAGAGTGCTCCGTAGAATACGGCACTGGAGGGGGTGGGCCCCTCCATCGCTCGCGGCAACCAACCCGAGAACGGAATCAACGCCGATTTACCCGCTGCGGCCAGCAACAACAACAGACCTACAACCAAAGCTTCGTACTCGCTAACCGACGCGCGACCGCCCGGCCACGACTCGACACCCAGCACCTTTTCAAAGTCGCTGTGACCAAAGTGATGCAGCGTCAGTGCGGCAATCAACAAGGCGGCATCAGAAACTCGGTAGACGCACCAGACTCGCAGTCCGTTGCGTACAGGAGCGGGGCGTTCGTGAAAGAAGGCGACCAGCAGCGCCGAGGAGAGTCCGACCAGTTCCCACCCCGCAAACAGCGTTTCGATCGTTCCCGCCAGCGACGTGGTGACCATACCCAGCAGAAACACCGCATTTAGTGTAAAGAACCGGTTGTAGCCCGGTTCGCGATGCATGTAACGGCTGGCAAAAGCGAAAATCGTCCCGCACAAAATGTACGACAACATCACAAACGGGACAGACAACCGATCAAAGATCAGTTTGATATGGAACTCGTACCCGGGAATGCTGACCCAATTCCCCAGTTCGACAGCGACGTGAGGATTCTTCATTGGCAGCATCATGCAGAGCATCAATGTGGATGCCGCCAGGCCAATGACCATTGCCGACTGCAGGAACCGATTGATGGTCGTCTCGGCCAGCCGACGACTAAGCAGCGACGGGATCCCCAGCACGCACAGCAGCGTCACTGGACAAATGATCACAGACTCACCAAGCCAGGCCATCAATTGAGCAGCAGTGGGCATAGTTGAAAGTTCACTTGTTAGCAGTGGCAGCAGCAATCGCCACAATGCGATCGGCGCGAAGCGAAGAAGCGATCATTCGGGCGAGAGATCTGGCTGGCTTGGAGATTCGTCAACTGACGCACAAGTATCGCCTTCACTTCCAACCATCCTGGTTCGTCATAAACCACCGCGCGACCGCGATTCAGCCCATAAAGGAAGCTCGTCGAGACCGAGCTTCCGTACTGCCAGTCGCGAGCCAAACCGAATCGCCTTCTAGGATTACCGTTCTACGGGCTGAATCACAGAACCGCAAACCTTACAACATTACAAGCCAGTTAGAATCAACAAAGACTCGACCTGATTTTGCTCGTGCGCTGACACCGAACGACCATCACTCGGCATATTATTTGCCACGAATCTCCGCTGCAGCGTGCCGCCGATGTCGTCAGATCGGGATCGCCGACTGCAATCCGATAGATAATGTAACACATTTTGCTTCAATAATTTACGATCCGATCACAACTTTCTTCACACTTTGAGACCAGAGCAATCTGGGCGACCCATCAACAGCCGCTTCGCTGTCGTTGGAACCCGCGACATAAGTCGCCCCCGTCGATAGACTAAAGTGCACTATCCACCTGCCACTTGCTATCCACCCAACGACCCCGAGGTCGTACTTCGTTAAGAAGACAATTGAGACTGGTTGATGAGCGTCGAGCCTGATCAGATCGCAGAGGTATCGAAGAGCAGCGTCGATGCAACGGTTGCCGCCAAGACTTCGTCCAAGCCCCCTGCGCGATTCGCTTTCGTCGACAGCCTGCGCGGGTTGGCTGCCGTGTCAATCATGATCTTTCACATCTGGTGGTACGAACCGGCCCCCTTCGTGGCGATCAGCAACAGGCTGGTCAACGACGCCTTGCTGCGCACTCGGGGTGGTGTTCAGATTCTGCTGGTCATCAGCGGTTTTGTGATCGCTTACACACTTCGTCATGTTTGGGGGACCTGGAAAGAGACACTCCTCTTCCTGGGAAGACGGTTGGTCCGGCTGGTCCCTGCCTACTGGGCGGCCATCGCCATCGCCATGTTGATCGACTACAGCTGCCGGTATTTCTGGGATCTGCCAAGTGCCGTCGACGGTCATCATTCCGTACCTCGAACTGTCGCCCATATGACGTTCCTGCAGGATATCTTCGACTATGACGCTTTAAGTGCCGGGTTGTGGACGTTGTGCATCGAGATGCAGTTTTACATCGTCGCCATCCTCGGCTGGAGTATCGCACAGCGACTGTTTCCTCGCCCCGACCTGACCAAACCGCGGCCGTCGGCAATTGGCTTGCTGATGATCTTCGCGCCGCTCGCGCTTGCTTCGCTCTTCCATTGGCGACAAATAGCCAGCAACGATCACTGGGTCATCCACTTCCTGTGGATGTTTTTCCTGGGAATGCTCGTCTGGTGGACGTTGGATCGTACGGTGCCCAAGTGGACCTTCGCCGCCGTCGTGGCGATCGCCGGAATTGAACTCATCTTTGATGCCGAGTGGCGATACGAGAACAGCGTCGCCCTGACGACCGCACTGGTGATCTTTACGGGGGGGTACCTTCAACGCCTGGACGTCTGGCTGAACTGGTGGCCGCTGCAGTACCTCGGCCGGATTTCCTACAGTTTGTACCTGATTCATTTCCCCATCTGCCACGTGATCTCTGCCATCGGCTGGAAGTGGTATGGTGATTCACCCACTCCCGTTCAGGCTCGGTTGATCCTGTTCTCGGCCCTGGTCGTCAGCATGCTGGCGGCGCAGTTGATGTATGTGCTGGTCGAAGCGCCGAGTGCCCGCTGGGCCGCGATGCTCAAACGCTATGAGACAGCCCCGACACCGACGACCACCGTTTCGTCCTGAACAGGCGGCGCGCAATCATCGCTGCGCTCACTCTCTGAAAACGAAGAACAGACCACGAATCTCACGAATCCACACGAATCAGACTATCCCGGATCTCTCACGGCGTAATCAAACACGGTGCCCCTCGGCGGGCGTAAGTCCG
>CBIHQO010000879.1:0-2871 GCA_966211735.1 uncultured Schlesneria sp. | reverse complement strand
GGCTCCTGCCGAGCCGCGATTGTTGATAGACGCACAATAACAATCGCGGCCCGGCAGGAGCCTCGCCCTCCCAAAGGCATGCTAAGGTCGAATCCCCATCTGAAACGGATCGTTCGGATCGAGCAGCAAGGTGGCCTCGGCATTTACGAAGGCAGTGCCTGTGATACGAGGCAACAGGTGATTGCCGTCCCAGCGAACGGATCCTTCAAACAAGCTTCCCAGGATACTTTCCTGACGCCACGTTTGCCCCGATTGCAGTGTGCCATCCTCGGCCAGGCAGGCTAGCTTCGCCGAGGTTCCCGTACCGCAGGGCGACCGGTCATAAGCGTTACCGGGGCAAAGGACGAAGTTGCGGCTGTCGTTAGCAGGGTCGCCCGGTGGGCCGAATAACTCAATATGATCGATCTCGGCACCGTCGGCCCCGGTGATTCCATTCTCCAGCAGAGCGCTGCGGATTCGCTTGGTGATATCGCTCAATCGTTCGGCATCGGCGACTCCGAACGGAATCGGATGCCCCATCTTGTCGGACCGGATGCTGAACACGGGATTGGCGGCATGGGCGTGATGTTCCGCATCGACCAGAAAGAACCAGTTGCCGCCCCAGGCAACGTCACCAGTTACCTCGCCGATCCCTTCGACCTCGACAGTGACTTCTTTGGCGAATCGATAGCTGGGGACGTTCTCCAGGCTGACACGATTGGCACCGTCGTACTCGAACGTGACGATGCCGACGGGCGTCTCCAGTCGATGCGTTCCGGCTGTGATTCGACCGAGATGCCCCAGCGTGACGCCCAAGCCGATGGTACCATGGCCACACATCCACAATGGCCCCGCATTGTTGAAGAAGATCACACCAGCGGCATTGGCGGGGTCGACTGGTTCGCACAGGATCGCCCCGACCAGCACGTCCGAGCCGCGCGGTTCGTTGACGACGGCGCAGCGAAAATCATCGTGCTGTTCGCTGAAAATCATCCGCCGCTCGGCCATCGATCCTTGACCCAGATCGGGGAATCCCTCGATCACAACTCGAGTCGGTTCCCCGCCCGTGTGTGAGTCGATGACGCGAACTCGGCGAATCATGGCATTAGTCATCGTGGATCTGCCTTCCCACCGAAACCGTGCTGTTGGCATCAGCCTAGTTTTGTACACCGTCTCCGGTCGCGTCGCTATGACAGAAAGAGCGGCAAGACAAAGTTCGGCGCCTAGTAGTGCTGTCGGCAGCAGCAGGAAGATGCCACGGAAGAGAGGAGAATTAGCCACGGATCAGAAGGAAATTCATGAACAGAGGAGGAGTTCAGGAGATAATCCGGCATGGCGTTCAATCCTTCTCTGCTCTTACTTTCTGATCCGTGTTTCATCCGTGTCCACCCGTGGCTAATCATTCGGTATTCTGCTTCCTCCCGTCTGAAGCTGGAGTCCAGTTTCAATGAGGCCCTCAGTGGGCAAACAAAAACGCCCCGAACGGTTTCGGGGCGTCTGTATCGGCATCAGTGGCGCAGGTGGAGATTTACTTCTTCTTCGGTGGTGCTGGCTTTTCGATCTTCAGAGCTTTTTGGAGTTTGGCCATTTCGGCATGGGCCTCTTCCAGATCGTGGAACATGTCGGCACTCGTGGCTGCGATCTCATCTTGCTTGCCGCCAGCAATCGCCTTGTCGGCCTTGTCGCAATGAGCGAGCAGCGTCTTCTGGATCTCTTCGATTTTCGCGATCGAGGCCTGCGCTTCTTTGTTGTCCGGCTGCACTTTCTTCAACTCGGCCAGGTTCTTCTTGGCCGAGACGACACTGGCGCGTGCGGCAGTCACATGCTCGGTCGCAGGAGCTGCAGCGGGCTGAGGTGTTTGACTATAAACATAGAGTGAGCGAGCCTGGTTCTGAGCGTGATGCTGCCAGCCCATCGTCTCCCAGAAGTTGTAGTCGTGACCCAATGCTTTGCCCACCTGGGCATGAGCCGATTGACCGGCGGAGACCAACATCATGGCGGCGACAGTCAGCGTTGCTAGCTTCAGATTCATCGTTCGTGCCCCTCAGAAAGCTCGTCATCGGTTGCGAATCGCTGTGAGACCTATTCACAGCATACCCCTACTTCATTTCATCAAAGCGTGTGGTAAATGCTAGATCAACGCTCTAAAGACCGAAACAAGCGGCGGAATATTCGGGTTTCCGCAGTATTGATCCAGAATTAGCAATCAAAATTGACAGCATGTGAAAAATGCGCAAGTTGCATGGTTCGTAATGATCAGGCAGCGAGTATCTCCAAGCCCATGTGGGCAGCGAGGGGACGCTTGAGTTGTGAGATCGTGGCGACTCAATAGGGCCTCGAGAACGATGAAGTCATCGCCATCGCAGCGGTTCGTCGCTTCAATCATTGCAGCGCTGGGCCGCGATTATCGGTGGCGTCGTCGTCGATGCACAACTCGGTTCATCTGTTGAGGTGCCGGCGCCGCTGTTCGCATTTGTGATCGAGCGTGGTCTTTTTCCCATTGCTCGGATCCGTAGTTGATACCGCTGAGGTTATAGCTGCGATAGGGGTTCATTAAACTGATCGGCCCCGCCTCGGTCGTGGCCACGGCCAGTACGCCGAGGATCGCCAGGACGAGAAGTGAACGAATTGCGTTGGTCATGATGGTCTCCTTGAGGACGGTGTGCGAGCGCCCACCATTTTAATCACATTGATTTCGAATCGTACTGACGCTTACGAAAGGGTTCAAAGAAGAGAACTGGCCGGACTGAAGATTCAGGCCGGCCAGTCGGAGTTCTTAACGTGTCATCAACCGTCGACTAGAACGTGAAGATGGCATCGACGCCGACCACGGTCTGTTTGAACAGGCCGATGGTCTGGCCCTGTGTTCCTGCTCCACTGTACTGATCGTGG
>CBIHQO010000878.1:0-2872 GCA_966211735.1 uncultured Schlesneria sp. | reverse complement strand
GCGGGAGCGGCGCTTCCTTTCATTTTTGGGCGAATAAAGAATTTATTGATCCAGTTTGATGCTGTTACGTTGAGATTCAAAATACCCTTCATGGATGCACCAGGGCCGACCCGCGTGACGCGTGGATGAAGACTGTCATTCGACAGCCGATGAGCTGAATTCCCGAGTTCGAGCGATCGCTTGCAACTCGATGGCGTACTGTCCGCTGCATGTTCCACTTGCACAAAGGAAGGGCTCGCATCATGTCTCAATTGGCATCCCCTAAACTGCTCAAACAACCGAGTCGATCAACCCGGCCCGGCACCGCCGATTTGGAAGATGATTCTCCGTTTGGTTTGCAGGGTCTGATGCGCGAAAGCATCAGCATCTTGAAGCCGGACTGCGTGACTCGGCTGGCGATTACTCTGGCGCTGCGCGGCTCGCGTCGTCAGATTCGCGACATGAACTTTGTGAACCGGGTGTTGTCCTATGACCCCAGCTGGCTGGACGAGTACCAGGTGGTGCATCTGATCGAGCGATCGCTATGGATTCAGGGGCACAGTGATTTGGTCATGACGCTGACGCGAAACCCGACGCAGATTCCGGACAACCCGCCGCCGAAAATCATGCAGGCGCTGGCTCGCGCGAACGCGTTGCATCCCACATCGACGGTCTGGTACGGCGTCCCCGTGTTTGGTGACGATAAAAATGCCGAAGGGCTGCCGATCCCCGTGACCGCTCATCAAGTCCGCGCCGAAGCCGATCGGCGAATCCGTGCCGCACAACAGCATGCCCTGTGGTGGGGTTGGGCGTATCGCGGCCTGATGAGTGCAGTGCGATTCCCGAGTCGGTGCTGGCAGTTTGCGAAACTCGCGGCCGGAATGGTTTTGGGTGCGGTCCGCGGCGTGGCAGCGTATTGCCAACGAGCCCGCGAGGATGCTCGCCGACGTGCTCGGGCTGAGATTCAAGCTCAACTCGAATACTACCGATCGGGCTGTTCGCAAACGTTAATCCCGGCCCATACCACATGGTTGGGGCAAGGCCTCGACACCGGAGCGATGATGCTGGAATACCAGGCGGCGCTCGCGGCCTATCTGGCTCCACTGGTCGGTGCCAGCACCGCGCCGTTGCTGGTGGCAAAGTTTGCACCGTTGCTGTTCATTCCGCTCACGATCGTGTCGACGGATCCCTTCCTGTTTGTGGAACTCCCCGATGAGCCCGGAAAACTGCGGCACCTGGGGCACTGGTATTGGCAAGACCAGCCCAAGGGTCGACAGAAGCTGCACCTGCACGTGTAGGGCGCGGTCCATGGTGCTGACGATCGCATTGGTCGCGACTTCATGCCTTGCGCGAATTGAATCGCGCAGGGCTATTTAGTCGGCGTAGATCGATTCTGGTAGCCGAGCCACTTTGCCGTCGCGACCGACGCAGGCCAGCGTGCTGGTTGCTGACGCAAGCAACTGTTCGCCGCGCATCAATCGGTAGCTGTGATCGATCTTCACGGCCGAAACATTTTCGACTCGCGTGATCAGTGTCAGGACGTCGTCATATCGAGCGGGGGCGTGGTAGCTGCATTGCAGTCGGACGACGACCAGGAACAGGCCTGCTTCTTCGATCTCGCGATAGTTGCCGCCTTGAGCCCGAAGGAGTTCTGTCCGTCCCTGTTCGTAATAGTTGAAGAACTGCGAATGGTGCAGGCAGCCCATCGCATCGGTTTCGCAATATCGGACACGGATCTGGAGAGAATGTTCTGGCAACATCTTCGTTCATCGCAGGAAAGGAGACACCGGTCACTACTGGTCGTAAGCGCGACCGCCGCTCGGCGTTGACGAGCAGCCGACCTGCAGTTGATACAACTGCTTACCAGCTTCCGTGGGATAGCTGGCGTTCAGGCAGGCCTGGCAGAGCTTGTCGCCCGGCAGCCCGACGCTGCGTGCGATCGAATCGAATGACAGATAACGCAAGCTGTCGGCACCGATCACATCGGCCATCCGATTTTCGATTTCGCGCGTCAGCGGTTCACCCGGCGACAGGAAGCGTGGAGCGAACAGTTGCGCGATCGTCGACATATCGATCCCGTAGAAGCACGGGGCCAGGATCGGCGGACAGGCGACTCGCACATGGACTTCTTTCGCTTTACCCCGGTCCTTCAATTGCGAAATCAAGACCTTCATCGTTGTGGAACGCACGATGGTGTCTTCGACCAGGATGACTCGCTTGCCCTCGAGAACTTCTGGCAGCGGCGTGTACTTCATCCGGGCTTTGTCTTCGCGATTACCCCCTTCGATGAACGTGCGGCCCATATAACGGTTTCGCATCAGTCCTTCGACAGACGGAATCTTCAGCGTGTAGGCCATGCTGTCGGCAGCCGCTTTCGCGGTGTCGGGCACGGGAACGACGATCGTGTCCTCGTCCAGTTCCAATGTTTCCTGACGTGCCAGTTCTTCGCCGAGCCGCTTTCGCGTCAGGTACACGCTGCGTTCGTCCAAGGTGCTGGCAACGTTCGCGAAGTAGATCCATTCGAAGAAGCAATGGGCCTTCTGTGGACTACGAGCAAACTGACGAACTTCCAGCTTGCCATTCTGGATTAGTACCGCGTGTCCAGGCGGAACGTTCTTAATGTCTTCCTGTTTGAAGCCAAGATTGGCTAACGCCACGCTCTCACTGGCGGCCGCGAACAAATTGCCATCCACGGCATAGCACAGAGGCCGAATGCCCAGCGGATCACGAGCGACCGCCATTTCACCGAGGGCATTCAAGAAGACAATGTTCCAGGCACCGTCGAGCTGTTCGCTCAGTCGTGACAGCATTTCAACCAGGGACGGCGTTCGATCACCCGAGAGCTGCTGGCAAATCAAATGCATCAGCACTTCGGTATCGGTATCACGGGCCA
>CBIHQO010000877.1:0-2872 GCA_966211735.1 uncultured Schlesneria sp. | reverse complement strand
CCCGCGAAGGTATCAATCCTTCGCGGGTGTTGTCATTTCACGGGATGGGCTTCCAGCCCGTCACCTTCGTTTTCTATTTCGTTTTGTCATTCTCTTTAGTCCCGGCAGGGACGACCGATAATAGCCCGCCACTTCCAGTGGTGGATTTGGTCAATCGCGGTTCGAGAAGTCCCGGAGGGATGACAGAAATTCCTGGCGGAAAATGCAGCCGGTTCGAGACGTTGGCCATCCCCTACATCTGCGTTCAGATGGGAACTGTCATCGAACGCTTCTGTCGCCCAAAGAGAAGAGGGCTGGGATTCCCCTACCCAATCGCTGCCAGCAACTTTTCGAGTTCATCGAACGGGACGGGCTTGACCATGTGATGGTCGAAGCCGGCCTTCTTCGATCGCTCCACATCTTCGGGACTGCCGTATCCCGTAACCGCGATCAGGCACGCCTTGCGCAAGGCCGATTGTTGGCGAATTCGTTTTGCCACGTCGTACCCGCTCAGGACCGGCAGTCCGAGGTCGACCAGAATCGCGTCCGGCTGATATTCACCCGCCATCTTCAGTGCTTCCGACCCGTCGTGAGCAATCTCGACCTGATGGCCCAGGCTCCCCAACAAGATGGCAATGGTGGCCGCCGAATCGCGATTGTCTTCAGCCACCAGGATCTTCAAGGCTTTTTTTTGACTGGTCACGGTGGCAGATGGCGTGCTCATGGTCCCGTCGACATCAGGCACAACTGGCAACCGAATCATGAATTCGCTGCCACGACCGACTCCGGCACTCTTCGCGTCGATGCTACCCCCGTGCATCTGCACGATCCGTTGAGTCACCGTCAGGCCAATTCCCAAGCCACCTTGAGAACGGTCGAGCGTTCGGTCGGCCTGGATAAACATGTCGAAGATGCGTGGCAACAGCTCCGCCGAGATCCCGATTCCATTATCGCGCACTGTCAACAACACCTCGTTGCCAACCCGCTCGGCCCTCAGGTCGATGGTGCTGCCTGGGGGCGAGTACTTGGCGGCGTTCGTCAGCAGATTGTCGACCACCTGCCGCAGCCGAACCGCATCAGCGTCGAGCATGATCGTTTCGGACGAGAGCTCGACATGCAAGGTGTGCTGACTGGAGTCGACCAGCGCAGTCACATCCGCGACCGCGTGTTCGACAATGTCCTGCACGCTGACTCGCTCACGCTTCAGTGGCACCTTACCCGTCGTAATGCGTGTGATATCCAGCAGGTCGTCAACCAGTCGTCGCAACGTCGTCGTCTGTCGAGCAACCACTTCGACCATGTCCGGTGCCGACGGAACACGACGCAGGACCTCCACAGCGTTGGCGATCCCGGCAAGCGGGTTGCGAAGTTCGTGAGACATCACGGCGAGGAATTCGTCTCGTCGACGACTCTCTTCCAGATGCTTCTCCTGGGCCAGCTTGCGATCTGTGATGTCGCGCAGGATCTTGGCATAGCCACGCAGCTTACCGGCGTCGTCCCAGAGCGCGGTCACAATGCCAGCAGCCCAAAAGCGAGAACCGTCTTTACGCAGGTGCCAGCGTTCGTCTTCGGCACGGCCCCGTAACTTGGCTCCCTCCAGCTCGGCTTCCGGTTGTTTGCGGCCAGTATCCTCGGGAGTGAAGATGTCACAGAATTCGTGGCCCAGGATTTCGTCTTCCGTGTAGCCCAGAATCCGTTCGGCACCTTCGTTCCACGTCGCAATTTTGCCATCGGCGTCGAGCATGAAGATGGCATAATCCTTCACGTTATCCATGAGGATTTGCCAGCGCTCTTCCAAGTCCCAGTTGGCTGGGCTGCGCTTCGCCGGTTGCACCATTTGCTAACGGGCTCCTAAACGGCCTGCTCGGAGAGTGATCAAGGTGGTTCTCGCGCGACCATGCTCTTCACGAAACACGAACGATTTCCCACCACGAGCCGCGGCAAACAATCGTAAGTCGAAGAGAATATAAGGCCTGCAATCACTGTACCCCGGATTACTCACAACGACGAAAACCAACGGTGACCAGACGATGCTGATAGACCGAAGCCGTCAGCCGAAGTTTCGGCACGATCCAGTGTAGGCCGGACAAATTATCGGCCAACTCTTGGCCGAAAGTGCTGCCGCGCATGTGACTGAAGAGGAAGCGTGGCCGAGCAGAATGCTATCGCCAGGGAGAAGCGATCCTGCAAATGAACAGGATGCCCCGTCCGAGATGCGATTGGAAAAGTTCGGAGAACTGAAGGAAGTATCCGGCACTCAATTCAGGTTGCTGATTCAGCGTGATGAGTTCATCCGCGAAGTCATGCTGGGACTGATAGCCCAGTCCGATCTGGAGCTGATGTCGTGAGACGTTCGGCACCGTCTGACTTCTGCGTTCCTGTGGAACCGTCATCGAATCGTTCTGGCGGGTTTCCAGGGCCGGCGCGTCAGAAGCCCATCCCACAAAAAAACGTGGCCGAAGCTTCGGTGTGGGTGGTCTGCGAGTCGGAACGACAACGAGACTTGATACCGCTTTGCGGTGTGAATCCACCAACTCAATCGTCGTCAGCGCGTAACGCTACTAAACGATTCGAATCGCAAGAGAGAACCACCTGATAAGAAGTGCAACCGCTTGCCGCATTGGCAAACTGCCAATGCGGCGAAGTGGTCGACTATGGACTAGACTGGCTTCACGTTTTCAGCGCAAGGGCCTTTCTGACCCATGCCTTCGGTGTAAGTCACCTTCTGGCCTTCGCGCAGTTCATTGAAGCTAGTTCCCTGTACGGCGGAAGAGTGGAAAAACAGATCCTTGCCGCTTGACGTGGCGATGAATCCAAAACCCTTGTCCATCACCTTTTTGATCGTGCCTTCGGCCATTTCTGCATTTCCTGAAATCATTAGTTCAATCGTTTG
>CBIHQO010000876.1:0-2876 GCA_966211735.1 uncultured Schlesneria sp. | reverse complement strand
ACGTCTCTCGTTATTCGAAGCGGAAAAATCGTTCACGGCGTTGCCTGAAAGGGCGGTACATCACGCCAACTCACTGGTTTCGGTAGAGGAGGATGTGTACATGCGAAATACCCTTGTCGAAAATAAATATGACAAACTCGTCCCCTAATTCATCTGAACCACAACTTCCCGCGCCGGGTACGCCTCCGAATCACCAGCAACTCGGGCCAGCATTTCGGGAACTGTGCGACGTCGTCGCGAAACTGCGATCGCCCACGGGATGTCCCTGGGATCGCGAACAGACCCTTGCCAGTATCAAGCCGTTTACGCTGGAGGAAACGTACGAGTTGGTGGAAGCAATCGACTCGAACGATGATGTCGCCATCGCGGAAGAGCTTGGCGATGTCTTGTTGCAAGTGGTGCTCGACAGCCAGATTGCAGCGGATGAAGGAAGGTTTGAATTAACGCAGGTGGTGGAGGGGCTGACTCGGAAGATGATCGCCCGGCACCCGCACGTGTTTGGTGATCAGGTGGCGGAAACGGCCAGCGATGTCAGCCGACACTGGGAACGAGTCAAGCAGCAGGAAAAGCAACGGACATCGATCTTCGACGGACTTCCGGCGGATCTACCGGCCCTGGCCAAGGCGGCGCGGGTTTCTGGTAAGGCGGCGCGAGTCGGTTATGACTTTCCTTCGCGCGAGATGTTGTTCGACAAACTGCGAGAAGAACTGGAAGAACTCGCGGTGGAACTGCATCCCGATGGACCGCCATCGGCGGTGCCAGCGTCGGTGAATGCGCCCGTTCAGCCTGATCCGCCTCCCTTCGATGACGAGCGTCAAAAGCGAATCGAATCGGAACTGGGTGACGTTTTGTTCGTGATCGCCAATATCGCCCGGCGCTGGCACATCAATCCAGAAGAGGCATTGCGGGCCTCCAATCGCAAGTTCGAACGCCGCGTCCGTTACATTGAACAACGTCTGCAGGAACAGCAGCGAACCCTGCGAGACGCAACCTTGACCGAGTTGGAAGCGTTCTATCAGGAAGGGAAAAGGCGCGAGCGCGACGGGAAATGAATCCCCAGGCTTCGACCCCTCAATTCGAATAACCTTCGGTTATCCGCGTAAAGAGAGCTGGCTTCTGGCAATGTCGCGGATGTCGGCTATCATGGCTGCAGTTTCGGACACTCACCAGCCGGGCTGCTGTATGTCGATTGTCGCTACGGTCACGCCACTCGAAGAATTGCAACGTCTCGTTCGTGAACTTCGCGAACGTTGTGAGCCGATGTTGCAGGATGATCACGGTCCCCACTCGACCCAGTCGCTTTTTGACCGGATCGATCAGACGATCGAGTCGGCCCGTGACTGCGTTCCCCCCACCAATTCCGACGAGTTGTACCATTCTCTCGTCGATCGATTGCCGATCCATGTCACGCGGATTGATCTTGAAGGCCGAATTACCTTCGCCAACCAGACATTCAGCGACCTCTTGGGAAAACCCGTCGAAGAGTTGCTGGGGCGCACCGATTTCGATCTTTCCCCGCCAGAGCTTGCCGAGAAGTATCAAGAGGACAACCGACAGGTGGCGGCCTCAGGGAAGGCTCTGCATGCGATTGAAGAGAATCGACTGGATGGCCGGTTAAGCTATTACGAAGTCTGGAAAATTCCGGTCTACAACCTGTGTGGACAAGTCGTCGAAATCCAGGCGGTCTTCTGGGACGTGACCGAACGCGAAGAAAACCGCGCGGCACTGGCACGCGAGCGTGATCTGTTGCGCACGCTCATGGATAGTCTGCCCGATCTGATTTACGTGAAGGATGTGCAGGGAAACTACATCACCGTCAATCGCAGCCTGCAGCGCCTGTGGGGGAATCCTCCGCTGGACACGATCGTCGGTCGCAATGTCTTCGACTTCGTCCGCGACGATCTCGCCGAGACCTATGCGGAAGTCGACATGGATGTCCTGCGAAACGATCGCGCCGTCGTCGATTGCGAAGAGCAGGTGATGACGGCGACTGGCGAACGCCGGATTTACTCGACGACCAAGGTTCCTTTGCACGATCAGGCGGGAAACGTTTCGGGGTTGGTTGGGATTGATCGAGACATCACTCGGCGCAAACAAGCCGAAGAGGAGCTTCGAAAAGCGAGACTGGCCGCCGATGCCGCGAACCGAGCGAAGAGCGATTTTCTGGCGAATATGAGCCACGAGATCCGCACGCCGCTCAATGCCGTGATTGGTATCACGGATCTGCTGCTCGACGGAGATCTGGGTCAGGTCCATCGCGACTACCTGGAGATCATCAGGGATTCCGGTGAATCCCTGATGGTGGTCATCAATGACATTCTCGATTTCTCGAAAATCGAAGCGGGTCGCCTGGAGTTGGAATCAAAAGCCTTTCAGTTGCCTGACGTGATCCAGAATGCGACGAAGGCACTCGCCATCCGGGCACACGACCGCGAACTTCAATTGATTTGCCAGATCGATCCGTCGGTTCCCGATTGGGTCAAAGGTGACGCTGTCCGGTTGCGACAAGTGTTAACGAACCTGGTGGGAAACGCGATCAAGTTCACTCCCCAGGGGCAAGTGTTCGTCATCGTCGATTGCGTCAGCAGCAATAACGAACGAGCCAGTGTTCAGTTCATGGTGCGCGACACGGGAATTGGCATTCCTCAACACAAACTCGAGCATATTGTCAAGGCATTTGTTCAGGCGGACGCCTCGACTACTCGTCGCTTTGGCGGCACAGGACTGGGGCTGGCCATCTGTACACGTCTGGTCGTGGCGATGGGGGGCAAGCTTCAAGTCAGCAGTCGCGTGGGAGTCGGAACAGAATTCTTCTTTACATTGAACTTCGTGAAATCGGATTGCCCCAAGGAAGAACCGACCGCAGCAGAACGACT
>CBIHQO010000875.1:0-2880 GCA_966211735.1 uncultured Schlesneria sp. | reverse complement strand
CGGGACAGAGTCGATGGATGTTCTTCACGCGATCTCCGCCGATCTCGGCGACCACGGTCATGGTGGGATGGTTCGGATCGATCTTCTTCGCCATGACGGCTAGATTATTGATCGCCGACCAGATCGCCGCGTTATCTCCAGCAGCATAGCCTTCCATCTCGTTGCCGAGTCCCCACATCAGCACGGCCGGGTGATCTTTGAATTCTGTGATCGCCTTCTGAACGGCCTGAAACTGCGCTGCCACCTGATCGGCGTTGTTGTAGTCAAACCCGTGACGCTCGTGGCCGAGCCATAACCCGACGGTCACCGTCAAATTGAGCTTGTGGGCCCGGTCCAGAAGCGGCCCTAATTTCTCGGCAGACCAGGTTCGAATCGAATTGCCACCGGCAACTGCCAGTTTGTCCAGTTGTTTGTCGCCGCCAACGCCTTTGATCAAGTAGGGCTGACTGTTTCGGATCAACTGCCAGCCATCGTCCCTCGGCACGATCTTTACGGTCGCCGGTTGTCCAAAGACAAAGGATGGGACCGCAGCAATCGCGAGAAGAGCAATGAGGTACTTCATGCCGGTTCTTTCACAGTTCGGAGTACAACAACTTGAGAATCTCAGGAAGTGTTGCTTTAGATTCAAGGGCGAATGCAAAACGACGGTTGGGGACTGGCCATCGAAGGCATCTTGAAAAGTCATCTGCTCATTCGCAATGGAGCGACTAGATCTACAAAAGTGGAATCCGGCGAAACAGCGCGATGCGATTCGACCATCAGGGCGTCGTTTGACTAACCGGTTGCTGAGGTGTCGACGTTGCCCGATCCGCCTTATTCAGGACACCTCGGGGACGAAAACACTCTTGAAGATAGCAGACTGTCATTGAACTGCCGGAGCCGAAGGCAAGTGATGTTTGATTGGGTGCAGGGTGAGAGGTTATCGACCACTTAACGAGATCGATCGCTTGATCGAAATCGATTTGAAGGTCTAGTCAACTGATGTGGTTAGTCGTCGCGACCGGTTCTACTTGGCCGCATACCCCGGGATTGCGAAGTTCACACAACTCATTATCCCATCTAACGATCTGCATCGATGAAGAGCTTGCAATTCAGTACGAACTGAGCCGAAGCGAACTGCTGCGGCGCATGAATTGCGGTGACTAGTCTTATTCCATTTTCCGTGGCGCAATCGAAATGACGGCGAACTCTGTTCAAGGCTGTCTCTCAAGGCCGCTCGTCGCTTCGACAGCTTCTTTACGAAAGGCAATGACATGCATCGCATCAGTCTTGGTTTGCTTGTTGGTGGACTTTTGCTAGTCGGAGTGGGGTGTTCCGACAATCAAAAATCCACGATCAAGCAAGAGACAAAAATCACGACACCCACCGGGACAACCACCATTACGACTGAAAAAGACGTGAAGACGACCGGCAAGGAGCCTCCCGCTGCTCCTTGATACCGATTGTCGTCGTACAAGCCTGTGGCGGTAATGCGGTGCTTTGGAATTGCGCGCCGCTCCTATTCTCTGACTAAAGTAAAGCCGATATCATGGGAACTATTCTGCTGATCGTGTTAATCATCCTGCTGCTTGGTGGCCTGCCGCATTACGGATACTCGCGAAATTGGGGTTATGGCCCCAGCGGCGGGGCCGGATTGCTGTTGCTCGTGGTGCTCATCCTAGTTTTGATGGGCCGAATCTGAGAAGATTAAGGATTCTAGGTCTCTCTGCGTCCATGGATGTGTCGTCCGAGCGAACCGCGGTTTGATGATCCTTCGAAGAAGCGTTAGGGCGACATGGAAGTAAGTTCACCGAACCGCGTCCGCTGTATACGAGAAGTAATCCATGCTGAAGAACAACGACTCCGCTCCAGATACCAGTGCCTTGCTTCGCAGGACGCCCTGGGGCTGAGCCTGTTTATCGCGAGTCTGGCGGCAATGGCCGCGGTTACTGTCTTCTATCTTCAGGGGACGCTTGTCTGGTGGCTTGCAATTCCGCTGATGGCGTTTCCGCTGTCGATCTTGCATGAACTGGAACACGACCTGATCCACGACATGTATTTTCGAGATCGGCCGTGGGTTCAGAATGGAATGTTCTTGGTGATCTGGTTCAGCAAGCTGAGCCTGAATCCCTGGTATCGACGTCGAATTCATCTGAAACATCATCTTGTCAGCGGACAAGAGGCCGACATTGAAGAACGACTCATCGGTCTGGGACTTCCGTTTGGGCTATTGCGCCTGTTCGTCACGGTTCACCCGATGGGCGGCATTCTGCTGTTTCCGAGCATCAAACGCGACGTGCCCGACTTTCAGCCGCTCCGTTTGACGTTGTTGTCGATTCCAACCTACAGCGTATTCTTCTGGACATGGGAAGCGTTCTCCGGATATGTCCGGTTGCAGCAAGGTTGGACTTTTGCCTACGACCCTGCCCAATTCTTGCCGGTGTGGGGGTGGCCGTGGGCACGTGACTTAACAGTCCTCCTGATTCTTCCCAACGTCTTGCGACAATCCTGCCTGGTTGTCATGTCGTCGTACAGTCACTATTACGGGGATATCCCGGAACGCGAAGTCTTCTTCCAGAATCAGATTTTGAATAGCTGGCTGGTGTTTCCGATGCAGCTGTTTTGCTTCAATTTCGGTGAAACGCACATCATTCACCACTATGTCATCAACCAGCCGTTTTATCTTCGGCAGATGGTGGCTCGCGCGGCCTTGGCCGAGATGCGGCGACACGGGACTCGCATCAACGATCTAGGCACTTTCGTGCGTGCCAATCGATGGGGCGAAGAGCCTGAGTTGAGCGAATCCGCGCGCAACCTGCACACGGAACAGCTACCGATGGCCGGCTGAACGGACGCCTTTCGAATGGTATTGTTCGTCGTTACCGGCGGTCGCCATGCGCG
>CBIHQO010000874.1:0-2897 GCA_966211735.1 uncultured Schlesneria sp. | reverse complement strand
TTCGATCTTTGGAGTGCTCCGGCTCGACGGAGTTTTCGCTTTAATCAACGAACAGCCCTAATTCACCCGCCACAGACCGCTGAACAGTCCGCCCGTCGACGTCGGCCCCACCAACCCGGGGTGCTGGCCGCGAGACCTTCATTCCGCGACTGAGCCAAAGGAGTGTCGAGCCGCACCGGGCCAACACTGTCCTGCCGGGCGGAATCATGGCTCACAAGTCATTATCAACAAATACTTTATCGAACTTCATTCTCGTTTGCAGGAAACCGCAGAATCTGACAATTACTGGCAAGATTCTGGCGTCGCATACGTCAATGTGACGTACGTTGAACTCGTTGGCCAGGTCTTGGTCACACTGATTCTGTACCGGTGAGTCGTCAGCCGCGATTCGCCAAAACATGCTTCTGATTATTCGTCATTGTCTTGAAGCGTGGTCACATCACAGCGAGAGTAGGAGAAACGAAAATGACACAATTGATGAGCAGCGTCAAGAATTTCCTGGTTTCGGAAGACGGTCCAACTGCAGTCGAATATGCGATCATGCTGGCGCTGATCGTCATCGTCTGCATCGGTGCCGTCCAGAGCATCGGAAACAAAGCCGCCGCCAAGTTCACTGCCGCTGGAGCAGCACTGCAGTAATTCGGTTAGACCACTGAAGACGCGGGCCACTGAAGACTCAAAAAGCCGTTACCAATCATCCTGATTGGCAACGGCTTTTTTCGTCTTTGGAGTGCTCAGGCTCGACGGAGCTTTCGTTTCAGCGAACGGACATCCCAGTTCATACGCCAAAAGACGATTCAGTAGACCGCCCGTTCCCGTCGATCCAACCGACGCAGGGTGCTGGCCGTAAGATCGCTCTCCCGCGACTGATCCAAAGCGGTGTCGAGCCACCGCACTCCAAAAGAGCACTCGCGCATTTTGGCTCATTGACATGTCGCGACGTTCCGATATATTTCACATCGGAGAGACAGATGAAGGCAGCCACAGCCAAACCACCGCAGTTGATCGATCTGCCCGCCTTAGAACAGGCCGCGGAATGCCTGAAGACACTTGCGCACCCGCATCGCCTGCGAATTGTCCAGATGTTGCTGCGCGAGCGATATTCAGTCGGACAGCTGGCCGAGGCCTGCGGAATACCGAGCAATATGGCATCTGAGCACTTGCGCCTGATGCAGCGCTGCGGATTTTTGAACAGTGTCCGCGACGGACGGCACATCTACTACGAGATTGCCGAGCCTCATTTGGCTCGGATTATGGCCTGTATTGAAGATCGATTTGGTCGAAAGTCCTGACAGCTTCGCGCGAATAGGTCGAACAGTTCCGAAGTGTCGAGGCAATCCTGTTCCAGGCTGCAGTAAAGGATAACGAGAAATGATCGCCACAATTACACCTCAGAAGCTCGCTGAACTGAGCCGCCAGGGACAGGAGGTCGATCTGATCGATGTCCGGACACCCGTCGAATTTCGCGAGGTGCATGTGGAGTTTGCTCACAACATTCCTCTCGATCGTCTAGATCCGGCCGGAGTGGCTCAACTGCGGAAGTCCGCCGCCGATCAGCCGCTGTATGTGATCTGTCGCTCGGGCGGTCGCGGCAGTCAGGCTTGCGAAAAACTGCAAGCAGCCGGGCTAACGAACATCATCAATGTCGAAGGAGGGACCTTGGCCTGGGATGCAGCAGGCTTGCCCGTGACCCGTGGCAAGAAAGCGATGTCGCTGGAACGCCAAGTCCGCATCGCCGCCGGTTCGCTGGTCTTGATCGGCGTGATCCTGAGCCTGACCATCCACCCCTACCTGATCGGGCTGTCCGCCTTCGTCGGAGCGGGCCTGGTTTTTGCCGGGATTACTGACACCTGCGGAATGGGCATGATTCTGGCTCGGATGCCTTGGAATCAGGTGAAAGATTCCTGCACGATGCCTGCCGGTCAGAAATCTGCCGCCTAGTCGAGGACGCTATTCGTGGGATGGGTCCAGCCCGTCACTCTTCGCCGCTTGCGATGAGCCATCGAGGGCAAAACTGAAGACAAAGGCGAAGAGTGACGGGTTGGAAACCCATCCCACGTTGCATTTGCGAATCTGCGTCTCGTCTGGTGAGAGGCGGGGCGTGTTGTTAATCTCCGATTCTTGCTGAGGGCTATGGCACTCGGTCTGCCAGACTCACCCTGCTGGTGGAGTCGGAAAGAAGAGAACAACAATGCAGTCATTCGAATTGACGCCCGACCAAATTGCGTCCTTCGACGCGAACGGCTATCTGGTCGTCCCGGAACTCCTGGACCCGACTGAGATCGGACTCTTGCGCGATATCGCCAAAGCCGATCACGCACTGCAGCGGGATGCCGGCAGCCGAGCGGATGGTGAAGGGGGTGCCGTCAAACTGGTTGTCCGGAATGATTTGCCGGACGATACGATTTACGGAGCCTTGGTTCGCAGTCGGCGGATTGTCGACGCAATGCAACAGTTGCTGCGTGACGAAGTCTACCACTACCACCACAAGATGATCTTGAAGGAAGCGCGCGTCGGCGGAGCTTGGGCGTGGCATCAGGACTACGGCTACTGGTACGGCAACGGCTGCCTGTTTCCCGACATGGGAAGCTGCATGATCGCCGTCGATCGTGCCACGAAGCAGAACGGTTGCCTGCAGGTCGTGAAAGGGTCGCATCTGCTGGGGCGAATCGATCACGGCAAAGTGGGCGATCAGACGGGAGCCGATCCCGAACGAGTCGACGCCTGTTTGCAGCGACTGGAACTGGTCTACTGTGAACTGGAACCGGGGGCGGCGATTTTCTTTCATGGCAACACGCTGCATCGCTCGGATCAGAACAAGAGCGATGATCCTCGCTGGGCGTTTATCTGCTGCTACAACACGAAGCACAACGATCCCTACAAGGACTCGAAGCATC
>CBIHQO010000873.1:0-2901 GCA_966211735.1 uncultured Schlesneria sp. | reverse complement strand
CCATCTGGATGGACGTGTCGTCCTGGCTGCGATCGCCGTCAGTACGCTGGCCGCGGTTGCCGCGGTCGTCAAACCGGTTTGGACGGCCATGCGTCTTCCTCCGGCGGTCGCGATGGCTCCTGAAATCCCGCCTGTGTTCGGCACGACCTGGCTGGAATCTCAAGCGATCCTGTGGCGCGTGCCGATCGACGCACGCATGATTCTTCGACAGATGGTCCGCCGTCCCACCCGTGCGGTGATTACGTGCTTGGGAATCTCCATGGCCGTGGCCATCATGATCCTGGGGAGATTCATGCTGGATGGACTGAACTACGTCATGGAATCTGAGTTCAACGTCTCCCAGCGGCAGGATATGACACTGACGTTTGTGGAGCCGACCAATGGCCGGGTTTTGTCTGAATTGACTCATCTTCCGGGAGTACAATGTGCGGAGCCGTTCCGCGCCGTTTCGGTTCGTCTGCGTTCTGGACACCATACGCGCAGATTGGGGCTAATGGGCCTGCGCGAAAACAGTCGTCTGTTCCGCGTCGCCGATGTCCACCGACATGTACAGTCGTTGCCTTCAAGCGGCCTGATTCTTTCCGAACGACTGGCTCAGGTCCTGTCGATCAGACCGGGTGAAATGATCGTCGTCGAAGTGCTGGAAGGGAGGCGTCCCGTTCAAGAGCTTCGCGTGACAGGAGTCGTCGCAGATTTTCAGGGCGAAGCAGCCTATGCGAGCATTGACGTCGTCCACCAACTGATGAGAGAAAGCGACGCAGTGACGGGCGCATTTCTCACGGCCGACTCTTCAAGGACGCTGGATCTTTATCGCGAGTTGAAACAGACGCCGCGCCTGGTCGGGGCTTCCCTTAAAGGATCGGCGCTGAACTCACTTCGAGAAACGATCGTCTCAAATATCCTGCGAATGCGGGCGTTCAACGTCGCGTTCGCCTGTGTCATTGCCTGCGGCGTCATTTACAACAGTGCGCGGATTATGTTGGCCGAACGCAGTCGAGAATTGGCAACGTTGCGTGTGATCGGATTTACACATGGTGAGATCAGCCGCATCTTATTGGGCGAACTCGCAGTCTTGACGCTGGTTGCCATTCCTCTGGGAATTGGGATTGGTCATCTGCTGGCCGATTTTGTCATCCGGATCGCCTATGATACGGAGCTGTTCAGAATCCCGTTAATGATTTCGAGAGCGACCGATGCGTTCGCCGCCCTGGTGACGCTTCTGGCTGCGATTGGCACCGGTTTCCTGGTCACGCGGCGACTGGCGAAGCTCGATCTGGTAGCCGTATTGAAGACACGGGGATAAACGGATGGTGCAGGGGAGTTTACCGCGTCGATTGATCTGGCTGGCTATTGTTGCCGTCATTGTCGGTCTGCTCGTTTACGGATTCATGCCGCCGGCCGTCGATGTGGATCTGGCGACTGTTGCTCGTGGGCCGCTAGTCGTCACTGTGGAAGAGGACGGCAAGACGCGAGTACGCGAACGCTATATCGTTGCCTCTCCGCTTTCGGGACGATTGCTGCGAGTTTCATTGCATAGCGGCGATCCAGTGGCGGCCGGGAAAACAGTAGTCGCGACCATTGAGGCCAGTGACGCCAATTTGCTGGACGACCGTGCCCGAACGGAATCGGAAGCACGTCTTAAAGCAGCCGAAGCCCATCGGGACCAGGCGACGACTATGATCGAACGAGCCCGCGATGCGACTTCGATTGCACTCAACGAGCTGAACCGTGCCGAAAAGCTGTATGCGAAAAATGCGTTGACGGAGGAGGCGTTCGATGAGGTCCGCCTGAAGTACCGGTTTGCGGCTCACGACCTGCGGGTTGCCGAGTTCAACCTGACAATTGCGGAATTCGAACGCGATCAGGCGAAGGCCGCGTTCGTACGCTTTGCGGATCGTCCCGACGAACAGCAATCACTGTTTCGCCATGAGATCCGCGCGCCAATTTCTGGCCGCGTTTTCAGAGTCTTTGAGGAGAGCTCAATTCCTGTATCGCCGGGGACGCGGCTGATTGAACTGGGCGATCCGACGGACTTGGAAGTGGAGATCGATGTGCTCACAATCGATGCAGCGCGCATCAAGCCGGGTTCGAAGGTCTGGTTGAATCATTGGGGTGGCGACGCGCCGCTGGAAGCGCGCGTGCGAATTGTCGAGCCATCGGCGTTCACGAAAGTGTCTGCACTGGGAATCGAAGAGCAACGAGTCTGGGTGATTGCCGACATCGTCAGCCCGCCCGAGCAACGCACTACGGTCGGAGACGGGTTTCGCGTTGAGGCAAGCGTGGTGACATGGGAAGGGACCAACGTCTTGAAGGTCGCTGCGGGGGCGCTGTTCCGTCGGGGAAACGACTGGGCCGTTTACGTTGTTCATCAAGCCAGAGCGGAATTGCAAATCGTTCGAGTGGGACGAACGAACGGACTGGAGACAGAAATTCTTGAAGGACTGACCGTCGGCGATCAGGTCGTTCTTCATCCCAGCGATCGCGTTCGCCCCGGAGTTCGCGTTCTGAGTCGCTAAGTCACCGAACGAAGCAAAAACAAGGGTGCGATCCGTCTACACGGCGGAAGCAGTGATCTTATTGCGAGTCATGCGAAACGGTCGTTACAACTTCTAGGTGGTGACAGCAGGACATTTTACCGATCGGCTGGAGGGATATTCTTTGGACATTACCCACAACTTCAGATTTTATCGAGAGGTATGAGGGAGTGCTGGAAACGTCCTGTCAGAAACCGTTACCTGGGTGGATGAAGCTTTCCAGGACAATGTGTCGTGATGCAGTTCCCAAAGCGCCGCATCGGCAAGGCCTGGCACAACGGGGTCCACCCCACTCCACTCGCGTATCAGAGACGATGGGGACTGGCGGTCCCGCCGCGGCCATCGAGGTTTGTAGCCGAGAAGCTCC
>CBIHQO010000872.1:0-2907 GCA_966211735.1 uncultured Schlesneria sp. | reverse complement strand
ATTAAGACAGATCCCGCTCGGAAGGCGCTCGCCGGGAAAGCGATTTTGGAGGCTCAGTTGGGACTGGACCTTTGGTCGATCGCGAAGACTTACCTCGGCGATCGTCTGGTGCTGGCTGTGTACGCGCCCGTCGACGGTCATCAGCCAGAGGGCGTATTGGTCATCCGCGTCAACAATGCTGCCGACTTGTCGAGGCTACTCGAAAAACTCACGCCACTCACCGCGTTCGCCGGCGATGCCGTCTCCATTTCGGACCGCGCTGATGGCGGGAAAACGTTCAAGTTGAAGGATGGGAATCAGGTCGTCATCACAGATCGTTGGATCGCAGCCAGCAAAAGTTCTGAGTTGCTCTCGCAGACGTTGACGAATCTGACGACATCGCATGACAGTGGCCTTGGGTCTGAAGCCAGCTGGAAGTTGATGGCCCAGCAATTGGGAACGCAGCACACCGTGCAGATCTGCGTCAATCTGACGAAAGTCAGTCAACTACTAGGCAAACGCGTCGTTCCGGAGAAATTGGATAACCCTGTGGTCTCACTCCTTTACGGTGGATTACTTGAGTATGCGGCGACAAGTCCCTACTTGGGGATGACCGTTGACATTGGTGAAAACAGCTATCAAATCCAGTCTGCGGTTGCCGGTAAGGTGACCGATTTAGACGACGCGCACCGGGCTATGGTCCTCGATCCTGCACAACCATTGTTGCCAATGACGTTGGACGTGCCTGAATGCTTGGGAGAGTTCTCCTTCTCTCGCAATTTTTTGCAATGGTACAAATCGCGCGAGTTGCTACTGGAGCCGAAGCTGCAGCCGGAGTTCGATAAGTTCGAAACGGGACTTGCGACATTTTTACCGGGGAAAGACTTTGCTGAGGATGTCTTGCCTCTCCTCACAGGGCGGGTCGCGTTCGTGTCGACACCTCAAGATTACTCGTATCTCGATGGGAAGCCGGGCGTACAACTACCGGCGTTTGGATTGGTCATCGAATTGGCCAAGCCGAGCGAGGGAGCCGACATCTTGAACCTGGTGGCACAGACGATTCTGACTATCTCGAATTTGGAGGCTGCAAAACAAAAGCGACAATTGTGGGTGCAATCGTCCGAAAGTTATCACGGCGTGCAAATCAATTTTGCCCGCTACCTTCAGCGTCCCAAAGGGGACCAATTGGCAGCCGCCTACAATTTTCAACCGGCATCGGCACTGATCGGTAATCGCTTTGTCTTGTCGTCCAGCCTGGGGCTTTGTCGCGCGTTGATCGACGCACAGCAGAATAAGCGTCCTACAGACACCGCAATACCTGGCAGCATTCCGAATATCGTCCAAGAACTCTCCCCCCTGGTCGCGGCGCGATTGCTCGAGGCAAATGCGGCAGTGATTCATGCCAAGAGCATTCAGAGCGGGAAGACCGCCGAGCAGTCCGCCCGAGAATTGGAGGGGCTGTGCACGTTGTTGCGGCGGATGACCGCCATCCATTTCGACACGGTTCAATATCCGGATCACATGCGACTGGAACTGAGTGGGGGCTGGAAGTAATCCGCATTGATTGCTTCGCACTTAGATAGGCCCCATTCGTCACTGACAAGTAAAGGCTGCGGTCATGCCGAAGCTTGAACCACCTGCTGGATTGCTAGCTCCTTTCGATTCCACCAGCGAAGGTGCCTGGACCGCTGGTGAAGCGGCTCATTTACTGGGCCGATCTCAGTTTGGATATTCCCCCGCCGAGTTAGAACTGGCAACTCAACGTGGTCCAGCCGACACGATCGAGCGACTGCTCAATGCTCAACGCGAGCCGATTGAATTTCAACAGGCTGAACTGGCCCTCCGCAAGACGGCGTTAGCGACCAGTGAAATCATCGATCTGAAAATCTGGTGGCTGTATCGGATGTGGGCCTCGGCAAATCCATTGGCTGAGAAGATGTCGCTGCTATGGCATAACCACTTCGCGACCTCTTTCGACAAAGTGCGGTCTGTCTCACAAATGCTGAATCAGAACGAACTGATTCGCGAACATGCCCTTGGTCACTTCCAGCAGTTGCTGCACGGAATGTCTCGCGATACAGCGATGCTGGTCTGGCTCGATGGCAATGCCAATCGAAAGCGACATCCCAACGAAAATTTCGCTCGCGAGATAATGGAACTGTTTGCATTGGGGGTCGGAAACTACACAGAAAAGGATATTCAAGAAGCCGCCCGAGCATTCAGCGGCTGGCATGTGCGAGAAGGAGACTTTTGGTTCAACCAGTCACAGCATGACGAGACAGAAAAGACCGTGTTCGGAAACGTTGGCAATTTCGATGGTGCGGCAATCGTTGATCTGTGCCTTGCCCATCCAGCCTGTCCAAGATTCCTGGCGATGAAACTGCTAAAGACGTTTGTTTGCTCCGAGCCAAAACAGGAATTGATCGAGGCTGTCGCCACGCGGATCCGGGTCCACGACTTTGTCATGTTGCCGGTCCTGCGTGAATTGCTTTCTTCGCAAGTATTTTACGACAAAGCGAATCGTCGGTCGCTGATCAAGTCTCCACTGGACCTGGTCGTCGGTTCGCTCCGCGCGCTGGCAGCCACGGTCAAATGGCCCTCGATTGCCAAGTTGCTCGCTAACTTGGGTCAGGACGTCTTCGAGCCTCCTTCGGTTAAGGGATGGGAAGGAGGCCGACTTTGGATCAATTCGTCTTCCATTTTGCTCCGCACAAACTTTGCAACGGAACTCGCTTCCACAGAACAGCTCGCAAGCTTGCGGAACTCGGTGACTGAGGACGCAGATGAATCGAGCGATTTCGTGGTCGCGCGTCTCGAACGCCTGCTAATGGGCAGCTAGGCCGAAAAGGAATTGCGTACGAGCCTGGTGGCTCTTCAGCAAGTGGCGGAAGGGACATCGCTGCCACAATTGAGGGCCACGCTCCCAGT
>CBIHQO010000871.1:0-2908 GCA_966211735.1 uncultured Schlesneria sp. | reverse complement strand
TCTGTCGACGCTAAGGCTGACTCGCACCGAAATCACCGATGCGGGCCTGACTGAACTGTATGAACTCAAGAATCTGAAATCGCTGGATCTCAAGAAAACTCAAACCACAGCTACCGGGATCAAGAAGCTCCAGGAGGTTCTCCCGAACCTGACGATCCGCCGATGAGATGAGCCGTATTAAAGGGGCTTATCCCGGGCTGATCCCCTTTTCTTATCCGATACCGAACTATGCTCTCGAGCACGTCTGTGTTGATTCCTTGAACGAAACGCGGCAGCATGCCAACCTGAGTTCGATCTCTCGGATCGACTAGGCACACTCGTGCCGCCACTCGCATCGGTCGCGCCTGAATGAGGAGTACCGCAAATGTTGACCATCAGTCATTGCCGTATATTCGCGATCATCTTTGGGATCGTACTCTTCGCGGGAACGACGTCTCGGGCGGATATCGCTCCAGATCCACTCAGCGGCGGCAAGAATCTGTCGGTCAAGGGGAAAGAAAAAACGAGCGTCGCCATGGTCGATGAAGTAGTCAAACTTCGCCTATCCAAAGACAACTGCAAGGTCGACGTGGTGTTCACGATGAAGAACATCGGCAAGACGCCCGAGACGATGGAAGTCGGTTTCCCATGCAACTACCCGGACGAACTGCAGAAATTCACAGCAACGATCGATGACCGCTCGGTCAAGGTCAACAGCAAGACGGAAACGAAGAAGGAACAGTATCTGGGAGATATCCAACGCACGAGAACGACGTTCTGGAAAACTTGGGAAATGACATTTCAGCCCGAAAAACCAGTCAAAATCGGCGTCTCGTATGTCACTCAGTTGAGAGACAATCATTGGCGCAGAAGCTATGAGTTTCCTGTCGCTGAACATCTGGCCGCTTTCGTTCCGCCCAACGAACGAGCGGCTCTGGAGAACAAGCTCGCCACGCGACAGATCGAATACTATCTGAGAACCGGAAGCCACTGGTCGGGACCGATCGGCCGTTGCCGCATCGAAGTCACGCTGGACGGGCTGACGACGGAGAACATCGACCCCTCGAAACCATTTTTCGAAAGGGAAAAAGCAACGATCACCAGCGACAAGATCGTCTGGGACCTGAAGGACTACGAACCCAAACAGGACGTTGAACTCTCTATCACTCCGGGGACCACCGGCAAGTCGACCCTGGCGCTGCTGGAGAAAACTCACAAGCAACATCCCGAGGCCGTCGATATCACCATCATCCTGTCAGAATTCCTGACCGCTCTGAACCGCCAGCCAGAGGCCGACAAACTCGTACTCGAACTCTACACGCAATGGCAGGACAAGATCACGTTCTGGGGACCCGACAGCGACGACACAAAAACACTGCAAAGATCGAGCGATATCTTCTACTCGATCGTGAAGCGAACGGATGAACATTCGCACACCGCCCCGTTCCTCAACCCGGTTGAATTTACTCCTGTCATCGAACACATCGCACTTCGAGTCCAAAAACAAGCGAAGCTCGCCCCACCACTCTACAAAGACGCGGTCAGCCTCTATCTCAAGAACATCGACCAGATGCTCGCCTGGTGCCAAAAGCATCCAAAGCCGAAGTAAGGTGCCGCTCAGGACTCAGTCGTACGCGCGACTTACCACTCTGTTAAATCCACTCTCGCGCCGCAGGCGACGGAAAATGGGATTCTTCCCCTGAAGTCAATCAGCCGTGCCACTGGTTGGCCGTCTTCGGACAACCAGTGCCCTACCCACATCGACCATCGAAGTCACATCCTCTCCCGCTCAACTCTCCACTCTCTCAAATCAACTCTCTCGCCGCAGGCGACAGACCCCTCGTCCGTTTCCTGAGGCCCAAGGGGCCGGCAGTTCCCTTAGCCCGGCCTCTAAAGGCCGGGGCACATGCTTCTTTGACTTTGACGACCTCAAGCTGGGCCACCCCGCCTTATCGTTCACGGTCACGACCTTGTTTCTCCCGCCAAAGTCACCCCGCCGCGGGAGTAGATTATTCTTCGCCCCACTCAATGAGGGCACGCAGGAAACTCGCCTCGGGATGAGAATCATGTAGTCCGAACCGGTGACCACCCGATGCCATGATGGTGCAGTAGACCAGGAAGTCTTCGCCCCCCTTCAAGTTCGGCTGGCCCTCGGCCCATGCAGGCAGGTAGGCAAGCGTGCGATTCCTTTCGTCGCGCCAGATGGCGCTCGCCGGCTTGCGCCAGCCCGCCACCCACAGATAGTTCCCTTCGAATTGCTTCCTCACGAACGCGTCTTCTTCGACCGACGAAATCGTCGCCAACCGGCCACCAAGGTGAGCTGCCAGGCGTTGAGCGTCGACGAGATTCATCGGTGTGTCACTGCAGTAGTACCTGCGTTCGTTCCAAGTCACGCACTTTGATTCGATGCTCTTGGATGGGCCGTCCATCACGGGTATCACCGAGTTCTTCCAATCTCCCCCCAGGCGGCAGACTTTCGACTTCGCATCCGCTTTCAATTCCACGTTGTGAATCTGTAGGACCGTTCCCCAGACTCGCACGGTGAACGCCTGAAAAATGGGTGTGGCATGCCAAACCGAATTGCTCAGTTGCCCGGGCCGACCAGTCCAGTTGACGATGCGCTCATCGTCGAGATCTGCAGTGACAGTCACTTTGTCATTCTCCACATCCGAGACGGTCAGCTTCAGACGGTAACGCCGACCATTCGTCAGCGGACCAGTGCGACTGACCGCGCCTGATTCCTTGGGGAGATCATTGACAATCTGACCGTCGATCTGCTGGAGACCGTGGACCTCCTTGCCGAGCGTAAACATGCAGGCTTCCTCGCCCACGGGAATCGTCAGCAGGATCTGTTCGTTGCCAGCAAGTCGCGTGAATTCGAACTGAAATTCGTATCCGCCGCGCGCCAGTACCGGAAACATCACTCGCG
>CBIHQO010000870.1:0-2920 GCA_966211735.1 uncultured Schlesneria sp. | reverse complement strand
ACGAAAAGTTTTCCGGGAGAAGATGGTTCGGCGGCCTCTCAATCTGACGAGGTAGCAGTGACTGCATTAGGCCCCCCACCAGCCAGATGAGGAATGGGATCCATACCGCACGAGGCAGCCAGACAGCATGCTTGGCCAGCCACAGAAATCGAGCCTCGACACCTCTGTTTGAGAGAAAACGCGTCGGCTGCCCTTCCCCGTCATATCGGAATCCCAGAACCCCCATGACCATGGGCAGCACGACAAGCAGCGGAACGATGAACGGGACAATGTCGACTCGTTGCATCCCTCCCAGAATCGCCAGTACTAGGCTGACCGCCCACCCCAGGTATAAGAGTCCGCGGTGATAGCGGTCGCGATAACGCTCTTGCCAGATCAATCGCTGCCACTCGCGATGCCACGGACTATCGAATTCCGGCTGCTTCGGTAGACGCACTTTCGCCGCTGTTCGACCTCGTAAGCGATTCCATCTCGCGGCAATCTTCAATCCGACTTCATCGAACACTGTCGCGTCGAGGTACCTGCCCTGACACCAAAGCCAACCCAGAACCAAGTTGGTTACTCCCACTGCAACGAACGCTAATATCACCACGCGATCTTGAACCCGCGAGATTTGCGGATCAATGTTTTTGAAACCCAGCAGCGACGGAAACCAGATGAAAGGGACAATGAACGTCATCAGCCACAAGAATCCACTGGCAGGGACAGCGGTCATCACACGACGACTGACTAAAGACCCGAGGACGCCCCACAGAAACACACCGGCGAAGACCATCATCCACCGGAATACAATCATATCGTCGTGATACCGCTGGTCCTGCCATCGCTCCGAGTCCGCCATTCCCGGTCCAGTCCAAACCAAGAGCAGCGCCGAAATGGATAAGGTCGCGGCAAGTGCCAATGTGGCGATCAACAGAAACGACCACTTCGCCAGCAGCGTCCATTGAGGCGGCACTGCCAAGTTCAACAACCAGTCAACCGTGCGTTCCTCACGCTCTCCCGCAAACAGGATGGCGGTCGAACCAATCACGAACAGAAACGGCAGCACCCCCGCCATGACCCAGACCAAACCCACACGCGGCCCGACTTCGCCGATCGTCAATCTCAATAGAATTTGCGGCACGACGCCCAGCACCAACATGGCCAGCCACAGCGACCGTTGAGTTCGATACTCTTTCCACAACAACCGGCTCAGAGGAGCGACCGCGCGTGATGCATTCATCGAATCACCTCATAACCAACGCAACAGCGATCAATCGTAAATGGGACTTTTTTCTGGGAGGGCGAAGCTCCTGCTGAGCCGCAAAGTCGATGTGCGTCAATCTGCAATCGCGGCTCAGTAGGAGCCTCGCCTTCCCGCAAAGTCAGCAAACGTAAGTCAGACGGAGGCCTTTGTCGGTGCCATCTCGAACACATCTGCCTTAGCCGTCATGCAGGCGACGAAGATCTCCTCCAGCGTGGGTTGCCGAATATCCACGACCGCATGATTGGCATCCCCCGCCAGCGCGACCCGGCCTGATTCGTCGAGGTCGCGAATATACAGACGCCAGATGCGATCGTGACGCTGAGCCGTCAACAGCCGCGCGGTCACAGGCAACTCCGGCGGAGCCGTCTCGATATCATTCAGCGTGACGACGACTTCGCACACCCGGGTCTTCAGCACATCCAAAGGCTCACAGAGGATCATTCGTCCACCACGTAAGATCGCCACAATGTCGGCGACTCGTTCAACCTCCGCAATCTGATGACTCGACAGCAACACCGTTCGCCCTTCAGCCGCCACGTCGACCATGCTTTCCAGGAACTCGCGTCGCACCAGCGGGTCCAGCCCCGATGTCGGCTCATCAAGCACCAGCAGTTGCGGCTCGTGAGCCATCGCCAACGCCAGAGACACCTTTCCCTGCATCCCTTTCGACAACGATTTGATCGGTAGATCAGGGAGCCGAAATCGCTGAGCGATCTCTTCGAACCGATGCTGGAATCCCAGCGGATAAAATCCCGCGGCGAACCAGCCGATTTCCCGCACGGTCATCCATTCGTAGACCGCCGGCCGATCGGGCATGTAACCGACCCGACGACGGATTTCGGCACCATGAATCTGGCTGTCCAAGCCCTGCACTTGCGAAGATCCCTGGTCGGAAGGGAGCAGGCCCAGCAAGATCTTTAGAGCCGTGGTCTTCCCGGCGCCGTTCTCGCCGAGCAACGCGATCACCTGACCGGCCTCTCCGGACATCGACACGCGGTCCAAGGCCACGTGTGAACCAAAGCGTTTGCTAACACTCCGAAACTCAAACACCTTTGACATCGCACCACCCCGCTTCTGGCAATCTCTGTCCGTGGAATACTGGCACCACTCGACCAATCTTTATGTTGGCTGTGACACCAACTGCTTTTGAATCGCTCCCGTTTGCTGCATCTTCTCCCAGACTTCGTGGACAAGCGCAAAGAAGTCACGCTCAGCAAATCCACTCTGCTGGGCCTCCGTCACGACGGCCGTCATCCGCTCGAGCAACAGGCGATGACGTTCCTTGCGACATTTCTCAGTCGCCTGCTTGGAAACGCGCAGTCCCTCGCCGCGCATCGCTTCCAGCACCGCATCGTTCTGCAAATCGCGATACGCCTTGGCGACCGTGTTCGGATTCACGGCCAACATCAATGCCAACTCACGAACCGAAGGAACCAGTTCCCCTGTTCGCAACGCGCCATTGGCCACGGCATACTTCACCTGGCGAGTGATCTGGTCATAGATCGCCACGCCATTGTTCGCATCAATCTTGAAGAACATGCCTGCGCCTCCTGTACTAGCCTGATAGTACAGTATCCATGCAAAACAGACTCGTCAAGAGGGCACTTTCTAGAAGCGATCCGAATCTAAATCACCGTGCGCGACAATCGCGGATTTTAATCTCGTTCCCAAGCT
>CBIHQO010000869.1:0-2924 GCA_966211735.1 uncultured Schlesneria sp. | reverse complement strand
CGGTTCAGGGAGTTGGTGGGTTGACTAGATGCCCATTGTTGACCGATGGCAGTTCCGCTTGCAGGTAATTGATATGGAGGAAGTGGTGGGGAATTGGTTTGGCACGAACCCTGGCTGATGCTGCGTGGCTTCAATCCGTTCAATCACGGTCAGACGCCGTGACACAGTTGCGGTGCATCGGCCAGACACCTGCTCAACTCGTACGCTTGGTGCCATTCATGGAATCTTTGGAAGTGCAAAGTTCCCGCATGACAACGCGAGTCCTCGAACTCATGACCAGTTCTGCGGCTAATCACCTTGAACTGCCGCACGGACAATGCCCAATTTCTTCATCCGACTGCGGAGGGTGTTCGGGTGGAGGGCGAGTCTTTCGCCGCACCGTGTGGTCCGTCGATAACCCAACTCGACCTCTCAAGAGCCATTAGAATGTGATTTCGCATGTTGGCTTCCAGGCTTTCGGGCGGCATTGCCTTTGCTGGGCCAGGTGCTGGCCCCTCACGTTCGAATTCTTGCACCGAGTTCTGGTCGCCGTGAGTGCGTGGGCTAGCCAATGCTGAGGCGAATACTTCCGGATCAATCTCAAGCTTTGGTCCGTTCGAAAGAATTACCGCCCGCTCGAGCATATTCTCCAACTCGCGAATATTCCCCGGCCAACGGTACTGACTCAGTAGACCCATTGTGGCCGTTCCAATGGATTCGACTCGCACGCCGGTGCGAGTCGCAAACTTGGCCACCAAATGTTGCACCAACAGTGGTACATCGTCAATACGCTCACGTAGCGGCGGCACAGTCACTGGAAAGACATTCAAACGGTAATACAGATCCTCGCGAAACTTGCCATCCTGAATGGTTTTCACAAGGTCTCGGTTCGTCTCCGCAATGACACGGACATCAACTTTGATCGCATCGCTGCCTCCGACGCGCTCGAATTCGCGCTCCTGCAGCACGCGGAGAAGTTTCACTTGAACATCGATCGGGATTTCGCTGATTTCGTCCAGGAAAATGGTCCCGCCGTGGGCCAGTTCGAAGCGACCTGCCCGGCGGCTGATTGCCCCGGAGAATGCTCCTTTCTCGTGGCCGAAGAATTCCGACTCGATCAGTGTGCTGGGCAGTGCGGCACAGTTTACTTTGATCAGCGGTTTGTCAGATCTGTGGCTGGCGGAGTGAATGGCGCGGGCGATCAACTCCTTGCCGGTTCCTGTCTCTCCCGTGACGAGGACTGTCGCGTCCGTCCTGGCGACGCGATTCACTTTTTCCAGCACGTCCAGCAGCCTTGGATTTTTGCCGATGATTTCTTCGAAGTTGTGGACCGATCGAATCTCTTCCCGAAGGTAGACATTTTCGGCGGCGAGCCGGGCTTGTTCCCGCTCCATCAAGACGCGATCAGTCACGTCCAGGAACATGGTTCGCACATACTTGCCGCCGGGTTCGGGCTTCGCCCAGATCTCAATCCAGACCGGGTTGCCATCATCTTTGCGTCGAAGTTATCTCAATGATCCAGACAACGAACGTCAGTTAGTCTCAGGAACAACGACATGACCGGCGTCCTCTTTCAACCATTCGATATGCACGACCTGACTTTGCAGAACCGCATCGTGTTGGCCCCCTTAACTCGTGGCAGGGCGAGAACCGCTCGTCAGCCGAACAGTCTTATGGCGGAATACTACGTTCAGCTCAGGTCGGCTACCATAATTTTGGCGAACCAATGACTCTTGCCGAGTTCGGCAAAGTGTTCCACGGCCCACTTATCGGCAACTGCGGCTACAGTAAGGAGACGGCAGAGACGAAGATTGCCGAGGGACACGCAGACTTAATTTCTTTCGGGCGACCGTTTATCAGCAACCCAGACCTCGTGGAGCGGTTCAAGCATGGGTGGCCGCTGGCCGAACCTGCAGCGATGTCTGACTGGTACTTTCCCACCGGGGCAAAAGGGTACACGGACTTCCCGCCCTATGCACCGTAGTTCGACCTCATCAGGCGACATTGAGCCCATGCCAGTTGAAGTGGAGGGCCGAATAGTATTGCGGGCCAAGAGCGAGTTTCAAACGCAGTGTGGGCATCACATAAGGACGTGTTCCGGCAACATAGCCGTTTGCATCAGCGATCGTCACTTTGAGAGGCGGCCTGTCGTCGCCCTTTAAGGGAGTGATTGGTTGGACTTAACTTGCTGTTGCAGGAACTTGAGACGACGTGATACGGCTTCCAATAATGTTTCGAGGCAACCGGCTGACGTGGCGGCGATCGCTTCCTGGTAGATCCCGTAGCCGTAGGTCCTCGCGGGTGGGATGTAACCGGGTTGCCAATTGTTGGTGAGCGTGGTCACGAAGACGGGATGCGGGGCGAATCGATCGCGGAGTGTCGTCTGAAAGACTTGATACAGTTCGCCAGGGACGAAGATCCAGATGGCATCACCCAGCATTCCGAGTTGCAGAGTGAGGGGGTAGCAGCGGCCCGGGACGAGATTTTTCAAGCGGTCCAGTTGCCGCGTCCGTTGCTCGACCTGGGCGCGGCAGTCTCGCACGAGACTTTCATTATTGGCCGCGCGGGCTCGGGCCTCTTCGGCCATCCAGTGCTCACGTTCGAATGTGGTCTGTTCTAAAGTCGGAAGATCATATCGATAGGGGAGTTCCACCACGAGTTGCTCCCAATGCCACTGCTGGTGGCGTTCGCGAGCTTCTGTGGAGAGCGGTTGGTGACGCCAGACACCGATGGCAGTTCCCGAGATGACCGGGCCCGCATACTGATATACTGTTCCTGCTGGCGGCAAGCTCGCGAGAGTCGACAGTGCCGCGTAGCCAACTTGTCGTCCATTGCGATCGGCGACTGCGGGGTCGCCGACGAAGCCTTCTCGTGGCCCAAGGTCACCCGATGCGCCTTGCAGGAACAGACAGGGCCCTCCTTCGGATTGCTCGATCACTTCACGC
>CBIHQO010000868.1:0-2925 GCA_966211735.1 uncultured Schlesneria sp. | reverse complement strand
GTTCAAAATCATGGCTCATGCATGATGAAACGCCCATCGACTTTTCGCTGCAGATGCGCGGCTTTATCGCGCCAGATCGACGATCCGTCGGCGTGAATTTGGCCCTGAATCCTGACAAAGTCGTCGACGAACTGACCCGCCGCACAATCAACGTGGCTGATGGATCCAGCCTGCTCATCGATCTGACCGAAGAACTCCGCATTAAGAACCCCGAGGCGGTCATCTCTGGCCGAGCTTACTTGCTGTTGCAGCCCAGGATCATCGTCCAGGAGGAAGAGGAGGAACAATTGGGCAAACCGTCTCGTACCAAAAGCTGAAATCGCGGAACAGGTTCCCTAGTCTCGAGTACGAATAGCCTCGGTGGATAGCTGAGGCTATTCGTTTTGTTCCTGATTGTAGGCACATTGGGGCCGAGCCAAGTGGCTCTCAATCGTCCGCGCGATTGACGAGAAGAGCGACCCGCTCCTCCAATCTCTTTCTTCAAAATCCGTGTTTCATCAGTGTCAATCCGTGGCTAAATGTCCTGCCCCGTCAGGTTTCACCGGGGCGGTGCTGTCGCTTGCCCGCTGTCGCCTAAAATAAATAAAATTAAAGTTGACATAAACAATATCAACAATAGAATGTAGTCGTATGATCATTTTACGGAGAATTCAAGATGTCTCTGGCACATCTGCGACCCTCCTGGATCGACAGGCTGAGTGACGAGGACAAGAGCTTCTTGAAGCGATTTGTGCTCGCTTCGGGTTCGCTCAAGGCCGTTGCGGAAGAGTATGGAATCAGTTATCCGACCGTTCGGCTGCGGCTGGACCGGCTGATCGAAAAGGTCAAGGTTTTCGACGAGGATCAAATTGTCAGCGAGTTTGAGCGGCAACTGCGCGCACAACACATCGATGGCAAAATCGATCACGCCACGATGAAGCTGTTGCTGGAGGCGCATCGCGCCGAGCAATCGCGATTGATGCGCGAATTTCTGCCGGACGACCAGTTGCGGACATCCATTCCCGATCGCGCCTGAGTGGCGCTTGATCAAGATCCTATTTGCTGATGGAGTCATCTCATGCGGACATGCTTGTTCAGTCTGAGTGCACTGATGCTGATTCAAGGGCAAGACTGTCTGGCGAAAGATCCAGCGACGCCCGTTGCCGTCGTCGAATGGAGCCAATTGAAAGAGGCCGGAAAGCTGAAGAGTGGCGAGGTCATACCTGGCCAGGATGGCAAACCGGCTCAACTCAAAATTGTGCACACCACAATCGGAACAACCTCGATTCCCCTTTGTGAAATCGAGGGCCCGGCGATCACCACTCCCAGTTACGCCGTGCGCGGAAAGATCCGTTACGAAAATGTCGTCGGAACCGGCTTCCTGGAAATGTGGAATCACTTCCCGGACCAAGGTCAATACTTCACGCGGACCATGGATACCAGCGGACCGATGAGCACGGTCACCGGGACCTCGCCCGAGCGGGAATTCATCCTGCCGTTTCATACGTTGGGCCAAGCCCCAGCACCGACAAAGCTGGTCATCAATCTCGTTCTGAACGGACCGGGGACAGTCGAGATCGGCCCGCTGGAGTTAATCCCCATCGACAGCCTGATGGCCACCGGCAGAGCAGACTGGTGGAGCGGCCCGACAGGAGGCTTGGTCGGAGGACTCGGTGGTGCCTTCATGGGCCTGATGGGCGCCGTCATTGGCGTCCTGACGGGGCTCGGCAAAGGAAAGAAGGTCGTCTTGGCCTTGTCCGGCTTCATCGCCGTGACAGGAGTTTTTGCACTAATCTGCGGAATCGTAGCCGTCTCAACGGGACAGCCCTACAACGTCTTCTACCCGCTACTGCTCATGGGCAGCATGATGCTCATTGCCGGTACCACCTGCCTGTGCCTGGCCCCCGGAAAATTCCGCAGCCACGAACTGCGGCGCATGCAGGCAATGGATCTGAACTGACTTGTAGTATCGGAACAAAAATCCGAACCTGGCTGGGGCCGCGCCCGTCCATCTCTTGCTTCCTGGTACTCCTCACGGCGTCTCTCGATGAAACTAGAATCATGAAATCCTCTGTGCGTGCCGTGTCAAATACGTCCTTCTGCCTGACATTCCGTTCGGGCAACTTGGATCAACTTGCTTTAGAAGTCTACGAACGGGTTTGCCGCACCAGGTTCGACCAGCCCGGTTTTTGCGTGGTCGATCTGGGGGCGGATCTTGGCTCACGACCCTTTCGCCAATTAATGGTCGACCTGAAGCAAGAGATGGCCGCCATTCACGAGCGGCAGACGAACAAGACTTTGATTTACTTGTCGGCGGGCCGATTCGACCAGCAAACATCGACGCGACCGCACTTGGATGGCGGACCGGACGAATCGATGTTGATGCTGGGATACGAACCGAGCGACATTGCCGCAGACCTGGAGATCTCTGACTACACGCGGTGCGCTGCGGACATGGGACTCTCGCCGAAGGAGTTCATGGAACGTCATAATCCGATGTTTCACGCCGGGTTTGAACTACTGCGTCCATATGCAACAGCGTTGCAATGCTTCGATCCCAGCGTTTTTCAGATCGTGGCCATCAACAACAGTTCCGCTCCCATCGATGAACAGCATTGGTTAGGCACCTTGCATACCGCCACAATTCCGAATCCCGATGAGTCCAAACGTCGGATCATCAATTCCACGATGCTGGCACCGGAACCAATCGGCTCCCGAGACGTCATGTCGGCCGACGACCTGCACGAGTTCGTTCACACGTCCCGAGTTCGCCGCAAAGGTTATGACAAGACACATCTGGAAGATGATCGATAAGCCTCGTCTTCCAGACGGCGGCGGGGTGGCCGGATCTGGAGCATCTTCGCGAAGGCCCGGTTTGTCGGCACGCATCCACGTTTCAGGGACACGATAGCAGGTCGCGTCTCAACGACATTCTTGCGCCAATGC
>CBIHQO010000867.1:0-2926 GCA_966211735.1 uncultured Schlesneria sp. | reverse complement strand
AACCTGCCGACAAGACACCACGTCCAGCACCACCGGTCGATCGAAACATCTCGGCTCTGCTGGACGATCCAGAATTGTTCCCCGCGTTTCTTGCGAAACAAGTCGAGGCGGACTTTGAAGGCACTCCGTTGTCCGAGGTCTGCGAATTCCTGCAAGAGACGCATGGCATTCCGATCATGTTTCACAAGTCGGCTCTGCAGGACGAAGGGATCATACCAAGCGAAGTGAAAGTTTCGTTGCATATCAAATCGCTGACCTTCGAAGAGTTGTTGAATCATCTCACCCATCCACTCGACCTCGTCTGGGAAACCACTGACGGTATTGTTCGAATAACGACGCCAGACGGACCACAATTGATCACGCGACACTTTCAGTTACGTCCGCTGATCAAGCGAGGTCACTCAGTCAATTCGTTGCTTGATGTCGTGCGACTCGCCACGAATGAATGGGAAACGGAAAATGGAGCCTCCGCAACAGCGCTAGTCGGCGAAACAGTCGTCGTGAGGCAGCCCTGCCATACGCAGCGACTGATTGCGCGAATGCTCGCCGCCATCGAGCAACAGCAACCCTTGGCGCGGCTGGCAACTTGTTCCGGTCGAGATCAATTAGAGGCCGCGTTGCGTAAGCCAACAACCGTCGACTTCTCTGATGTGCCGCTCAATGAGGCGTTGAGTTTTCTCTCGGAACTCCATGCGATACCAATATTGCTCGACAAGCGAGCCTTGGATGACGAAGGACTCGCCCCTGAGGTGCTGGTCAAGTTGATCCTGAAAGATCGGCCGCTGAGCAAGATCCTTGATCTCCTGCTAACTGATGTGGGGCTGACCTATGTCCTCCGCGATGGTGTGATCTGGGTCACAAGCCGGGCCGCGTCTGAAAACCAGCTTGCCTGGGTCGCCTACAACGTCAGTGATTTGGCCCCTTCCGAAGAACTGCGGAGGCAACTGTCGGATGCCATCTTGCGAACCACAAACAGCAAGTGGGTGGATATTGATCAGGAGGGGGGAACACTGTTTACCACCGATACGGACGGCTGCTTGCTGGTCAAGCAGACCGATCGCGTTCAGGCGGAAATCCAAATCTTGGTTGAGCAGTTGCGTCGCCAAGGTGTTGGTCAGGTCGTTGAGGGAAATCAGCCAATCCGGCGGTCGAAGTTGGTGACGAAGTACTATCGTATGTCGAGCGAGATCGCTGCGGATCTGTGCAAGACACTTCCCAGCTTGGTCGAGCCGGACAAGTGGGGCGCCATTGATGGCGAATCGAGAACGATTCATCTCGTCGCTTCGGCACCGCAGCTTGATCAGGTTGATGGAGTTGTCTCGGGAGGGTCTCTCGAAGTTCAGGTTCTGCATCCGGTCAAAGAGAAGAGCAATAAGCCGAGTGCCAAGGTCGAAGAAAGTCCAGTCCATAGCGTTGTCGTCCGACCTAGATCGGTGCTCATTATCCGCCAAACTCAACAAGTTCATCGCGAGATTCAAAACTTGTTGTCCAGGCTGGATATTGCCAGCGAAGCGGCGACACTCGAGCCCGGCGACCGCCCGATTGGTGGTGTGATGGGAGGCATGGGTGGTGGCATGATGGGTGGCGGCGGATTCTTCTAAACTATGAAACGGCACAACTCCGTTGATGAGTTTGCTCGCGGGCGTCATCCCTGGAACGGGGTTTCGGCCTAGGATGGCGTTTTTGCGAGCGACTCGCGTAGTAGTTCGTGTCCGTGTCCGATCCACTTGGTGAGTTGTTCCGTGATCAGCTTGCGAGTGACGATGAAACCCATCAATCCCCCTGGCGGTTCAAACTGAATCACATTCTTCAGCAGGGTTTCGTCTTGCGGTGCATTCGTAAAGAGTTGCTGATGAATCCACAGTTTGAACGGCCCCTTCACCTGCTGAGCCACGATCTTTTCGTTCTCCGCAAAGTCGATGATTTCATGGATGATGTGAAATTGGTTTCCCATGACGTTCAGATTGAGTTCGAGGATGGCCCCCTTCGCTAAAGTGTCCGGCAATTTCATATCGAGATTCTTGGTCACATCTTCGGGAAACAACTTCAGGAAGTTGCCCGGTTGCCGGAGAAATCGAAACGAAGTTTCGCGATTTCGCGGCAGCACTACAGACTCTTGAAAATCGGCCATCTCAATCCCTTATCACGGCGTATGAACTGCGTTCGCCGACGGTGCCAGCCAACGGTTTGAACCTGAATACAACGTTAGGCCAGAAGTGTATCAACTGCCGGTGCTGCTTGCCCGTGCGCAAGGGTTCGGGTATGGTTCTTGGTACTTGCCATCATCTGCCTTGCGCCCTGCCTAGACGCAAATCGACTCGGAAATTTAGGATAAAGCACCATGATGATTCGGTTGGTCTGCTTCTGCTTGATTTCGGTAACGTCGGTCAACCTCTTCGCGCAGGCCAGTCCACCTGATCCACTCGACTGGCCCTATTGGCGCGGCCCCGAGATGAACGGGATCTCTCGCGAAAAGGGGCTGCCAGATTCCTGGTCACCCGATGGCGAAAATCTGGTCTGGAAGAAGGCCGAATTGGGGTCACGATCGACCCCCATCGTAATGAACGGCAATCTCTACACGCTGGTGCGACACAATCCAGGGACGATTCGCGAAGCCGAAAAAGTCATCTGTGTCGATGCCGCAACCGGCGAAACGAAGTGGGAAAACGTGTTTAACGTCTTCCTGTCAGATGTTCCTGACACGCGCGTCGGTTGGTCGAGCGTGGTTGGCGATCCTGCCACCGGCAATGTCTTCGCGCTCGGTGTCTGTGGCTACTTTCAATGCATTGATGGAAAGACCGGTAAAACAATCTGGTCGCACTCGATGAGTGAAGAATACGGACTGCTCAGCACGTACGGTGGTCGTACCAACTTCCCGATTGTCCATGAGAATCTGGTGATCATCAGCGGCGTCGTGATTGGCTGG
>CBIHQO010000866.1:0-2938 GCA_966211735.1 uncultured Schlesneria sp. | reverse complement strand
AGTCCCGCGTCTTTGGTGACATCCGTGAACTTGCAGTCCCCGTCGTTGCGATACAGAGCCATTGTTGGAGGATGCTCGACAGGACGCTCGTCCCAAGGCCAGCGACACGAGTTCACACACAGGATGTCGGGATCGCCGTCACCATCATAGTCTAAGAACGCGACTCCGCCCCCCATCGATTCAGGGAGCAGCCTCTCGCCCGCAGCGCCATTCTCGTGGACAAAATGGATTCCTGCCGATTCGGTGATGTCAGCGAAGGGCATCGCAGGAATGGTCATCGCGGGGGGTTCGCGAAGCTCCGGCTTGATGGGATCCGACTGACTGATAATGGGGGGGGGCTTGATTGTTGACCGCCAATAGGCCACGCCGACGCCTGCCCCGATCAACACGATGACGAGTGCCGACCATCGAAAGGCGCGGCCCACAATGGCATCGTCACGTTCTTCTTCCAATTGAGGTTCGGTCATGAGCCGGAGTTCCTGGCGATTGGTCAGCGATGAGTTAGCATCGCGAATCATCAAAGTTAGCTACGGATACAAATCAACTTCTTGGTAAGTGGCGGTCAACAACTAATCGTCACCGGGCTTCGCGGCATCTGTACTTTTCGAAGGACCGGCGACCTGCAACCCAGGTGCACCCGATCGATTCAGAGGATAGATGACGAGAGCTTCGGAGGCTTTGGCGGCAGCAGGGTATTTTCGTCGAGCTTTTTCGAAAGCGATATCTCGGGCGTTATCGTCCGGCTTAAATCGAGCGTGCAGCTTCGCATGCTCGGCCGCCTTGGCTTCATCACCCAGGTCCTGATAGACCAATTGCAAACCGTAATGAGCCCCGACGTTTTCGGAATCGAGTTTCAATACCTTTTCATAAGCCGTTATCGACTCTTTCAGCAGGGCATCTCGTTCCGCCCGACGTGCCGGGTCTCGCACCTGTTTGGCTCGCTCGAATAACGTCTGCCCCAGCAGTTCTATCACTTCGTAATCGAGACTGAAGTCGAACCCACGAGCGGTTCGTTCGGGACTGCGATCTTCCAGAACCTTCCGGAGATTCTTTTCGGCCTCTTCCAAGTGTCCCTGTTCGCGGTTGATGACACCGCTGAGCCAGGCCACAGTCCATTCTGGAGCAGCGGGTTGTTTGAATTCCGCCGCCCGTTCCAGCGCTGCGGTTGCTTCGTCCAAGCGGCCCTCACGATGCAGCACACGCGCGAGATTCAATGCCCCATCATAGCGTGCGGCCTCCGTCAGCCCTTCCAGAGTTGTGAAGGCATCCGCTGCTTGCCGCAGTTCGGCCTTGCCTTTGAGGAACAGTCCGATTCCATAGTCGTTCCAGCGCTGCCAGACGGGGATTTCGACCTTGGCGTTCTCGACGATCGCCGAACTGCCGTCGATTGGGAAGGTGATCTTATCGGAGCAGAGCGTCGTGATCGGCAACTCGTTGACATAGGGTTCGCCCGGCTTGTGACCACGAATCGGTGCATCACCAGGTCGAGCTTTGCTCGTGAAGAAATCGGTGTAGGTTTTGTCGAACTTGCGATACTGCAGCTTCACTTCGACCGTGACCGGTTCGGTGATATCTGGAGGTACCGCCAGACTGTAGTGAATCGTGCCGGCGGCTCCGGGCGGGATCTGATTGTTGTACAGCGGAACGAAGATATCTTGAGGATTTCGGCGATCGATGCGATTGCCGTCCTTGTCGAGCATGAACACGTTGATGAAATGCGACCAGGGATCGACCGAACTCTGGTCGTCAATTCCACCATTGCGACCAATGACGCGATCGCCACTGGTCACTGTCACATCGAGCCAGACTTCGTTGGAGTCGACGGTTCCTTGCGTAAATGGGTGCCCCATTTTCACCGTCCTCACGACTGTCTCGAGCAGATAAGACTGGCCCGGTTTCAGGGCGGGAACCTCGGGTCGCAGTGGGGCGTGCAACTTCCCGCTGATCTCGCCTCCTTCTTTCACACCGAAGATGTCGACGCGCAGTTTCCCCTTGAGGAACTCCTGATGAGCCTCGATCGTTTCGGGCGAATTTTTGAGCCAGGCCAGACCCGTGTTTGCCGTCGGGAACAGATGGTTATGAATGCTGGGTTTTTTGGCATCAGCAAACAGCTTGGCCCCGAAGTCATTCGATTCTTTCACAGGCATGTGGCAGCCGGCGCAATTCTGGACTGCTTTTTCGGGGTAGTAGAAGCTGCGTGCTCCGTGGCCAGACACACCGCTTAACAAGTACGGGTCGTAGTGGTTCTGACCGCGGAGGAATTCTTTGTAGTGGTTCAGTTCGTAAGGCAAATGGACCTTGTGACAGGTGGAGCAGAACTCGGCTGACTTATGCAGATCTTTCAAAAAGGTCTTTTTGTGGAGAGCCGGCTTAGCCTTGACCAGTTGATTGTTGACCCATTGCAGCATGGCGTTGTCGCTGTAGGCAAACGGGTAGTGCTCGGGGTTTTCGATCGTATAGTCCGCATTTCCACGAGTGCTGTTCACATGGACGATTGAATGGCACGAGGTACACGTGATTCCCGCCTGAGCAGTCGGGTGGTTCACGTCATCAAATTTGGGATCGTCGAACGCGCCGCTGAAGAACGGTGCCGGGTCGTGGCAGCCCGCACACCAGCGTGAGGCCTGCACATTGCCGTCTCGCTTCAAGGAAACATCGCGCGTTTCCCGGACGCTCGCCAGATAAGCCGGATTGTTGAACGAACTGAAATGGTGCGAGCTGTGGAACCAGCCCTTGTATGCATCCTGGTGGCACTTCAAGCAGTAATCATCATTCATCAGGGCCTCGGCAGGAATAAAGTTACCTGTCGAAGTTCGCGCGAGCGACGGAAAGAAGTATTTCTCGCCCTCTTTGGGGCCCGCCTGATTCCAGTTTCGCGGATCCTGATTATGCAGCAGGATCATGCCACCGGCCGCGACACCCGTCATCGTCAAATAAC
>CBIHQO010000865.1:0-2941 GCA_966211735.1 uncultured Schlesneria sp. | reverse complement strand
GCGGAATTCGCCTGGCAGGTACTGCCGCGCGTACTCGTTCGACAACCCTATTTCACCGGCGCACGCTTCTGCTACGAAATCCTGCAGTGATGCAAACTGACCTTTCCAGCCAAATTTGCCAATCCTTCCGTCAGCGTGGAGTCTGAAGCGTCCTTGGGCTTGCTCCGAAGTTCGCCTGTTCTCAGGACGAACCGCGAACCTGGATGCCTGTTTCAATTGATCCGATGAAAGCCGATCAATCTGGCCCAATCCCCATAAGGCGGGACTATTGATCCAAACCATGCGTGTCGCATCGATGTCACGCTTGCTCGTCAGCTCCTTTTTGCCAGACTGGGCCAATCCGACAACTACTTTGCCTGGCCGAAACTGGAGGTCAAGCTTCTGGCTGTCCTCTTTGTCGTGAGCAACAGTCGCGAACGAATGAATGACACCGGACCGGACTTCGTCGCCTTCCTTCGCAGGCATGATCTCGAATACATGCACGCTGTGCTCATTGCTCCCTGCGCCACCCAATCCACCTTGTGAATGGCATTCAGCACACGAACGACCATTGAAGACCGGCCCCAACCCATCACCGGAACCTGCGAGCTTGTCGTGAGGCTGCCACTCATGCAGGAACAACTCCTTTCCAAGGGCTGTTTGTGCTTCCTCGCGTTGATGAGCATGCTCATCAGTCACAGGGAAGGGGATGCCACTCGAAGCCACTGGTGATTCAGGGCAATCGACGGCAGGGGCAGCGATCATCGCAACCGGCAAGGCTTCCGTGACCGCATCGACCGATGGTTCAACTTTCCTGGCGCTGGTCGTCGACACATTCCTGACAGACCGAGGTGCCGTGTCAGCCGGCACCAGGTGCTGTTCGCCTTCCGACACTCGATCCACCGATGTCACGACCGAGAGGCGTTCCAGATGAAGTGAATGGGCCGCCGTGATCTGCCAGCCAATGAACCCCGTGACCGAGATACTGAAGCCGCAAAATCCAAGGAACATTCGCCATTCCGACCAAGACGAATCTTTCATGGCTCCTCCTTCAACCACTTCCGGTCGAAGTTCGTTCACTGATGCGGATGCTGCTAGAAATGATACACGATGTGAGTTAGTAGACAACTGCGTAATGACTTACAAATGAGCAAGCCCGCAACGGCTGGCTATACAGAGTCGGGATCCTGTGTGTCGAACGACACAGTCCGTTGTGGGCTTGAATCGTTAAAAATGCTCTTGGCGTGATTCGCTCCGCTTCTCGCAACTCTTACGGGTAGACTGCCAACGAGAAGACGGAGCCGATCCCTGCAACGCGCCGGATAATCGTGCCAGACTTGCAGATTGGCGTGGTCTTGCTGACCAATACTGCGAAATCGGTCAACTCCATCGGCGTGAGGATTTTGTCAGAGATGGTAAAACTAAAAGAGAACCGTCTCAACCGGTAATGTATGGAATCACTGACACGTGAAGGAGAAGCGTCTTGGCTCCCTTTCTCCACAAACTTGGTATTGAACTTCCGATCTTCCAGGCCCCGATGGCAGGTGTGTCATCACCCGAAATGGCTGCGGCGGTTTCGAACGCTGGCGGGCTGGGTTCCATTGCTGTCGGATCTGTCGACGCTCAGTCCACGCGTGAAATGATCGCCGCAGTTCGTGCCAGGACGGATCGTCCATTCAATGTCAACGTTTTTTGTCACCGACCAGCCGTCACGGATGAGGCTCGTGAGACGGCGTGGCTCGCTCGGCTCGAGCCGGAGTTTGCCCGGTACGGCGCAAAGCCGCCGGCTCGGCTCAAGGAGATCTATCAGAGCTTTCTCGACGACGATGCCAAGCTTGCAGTCCTTGTCGCCGAGCGACCCGCGGTTGTCAGTTTTCATTTCGGCCTACCACCACGAGATCGGATCGAGGCGCTTCACGCGGCCGGGATCGTACTGCTCGCAACGGCGACAAGTTGTGAAGAGGGGAGGGCCATCGCCGCCGCTGGGATCGATGCGGTTGTTGCCCAAGGCTATGAAGCAGGCGGCCATCGCGGGATCTTCAATCCTGAGGGCCCAGACGAGCGGCTGGGGACGGTGGCGTTGACACGACTGCTGGTGAAAGAGCTTGATATCCCTGTTATCGCGGCCGGAGGGATCATGGACGGTGCCGGGATTGTTGCGTCACTCGCCCTTGGGGCGGTCGCCGCACAACTCGGCACCGCATTTGTCGCTTGTGCAGAATCGATCGCTGACGCGGGTTACCGAGCCGCACTACTTGGCCCTGCCTCAGAACACACGGTAATGACGCGAGCGATTTCAGGTCGGCCCGCCCGCTGTCTCGGTAATCGCTTCACGAACATCGGTGATAGCGTCGAGCAGACGGCGATTCCGGACTATCCCACTGCCTATGACGCTGGTAAGGCACTTCATGCTGCTGCGAAACAGGCAGGGGAATTCGGCTATGGGGCACAATGGGCAGGACAGGGTGCCCCCCTCGCACGCTCCGTGCCCGCAGCCGAGTTGATCGCGCAGCTTCGCGGCGAGATGAAACAGGCGTTGGCCCACTACACGGGTGGTGACGCTGCCGTCTGAACCCGATATTCGGTCATGGGCAAGCCACCCGCTCCCCGGTCGCTTCCACTGGGCGGGCGATTCATCAGCATTTCGTAGCAGACTTCATCAAACACGATGTGGTAGTACAAATACTGGCTGGGATTGGCTGCGGCGCAGGCCGAATGTGGATTCATGGATCAGGCTGTCCAATTGGAAACCCGTGCCCAACGGATTTTCGGCTTCAAAATCGGTCCACATCGACTAAGGTCGTACACCGCCGGAAAGCCGTTTCGACACACTCCTTAGGCTCGTTCCGGCAGACAACCGCTTCATCTGAGCCATTTTTGATGCTGATCCGCCAGTAACGCGGGCGGCTGATGATCGATCTCGGATTGCAAAGACGTGATTTTCCGGAAATCATGCCTCCAA
>CBIHQO010000864.1:0-2949 GCA_966211735.1 uncultured Schlesneria sp. | reverse complement strand
GATACGGCAGCGAAGGATAAGATTTTGACGGTGGAAGGCGAAGGAGTCGAACAAGAGACAGTGGCCGCTGCTGTGAGGAACGCGGGCTTTCAAGTGATTGGTCAAGCCGAGCCTCTGGTGGCCGCAGTTCGATCTCCGGCAGGATCGACGAGCGTCGAGCCGAGCGTGACCTACTATCCGCTGATCCTGCTCGTCGCCTTTCTCGGCGGGGTGGTCGCACTGGTGGAACTCCGGGCGGGGAGTGTCGTCTGGGGACGGGCGATGCAGAACTTCATGGGCGGGTTCTTCCTCACATTCTCGTTCTTCAAGCTGCTCGATGTTCGCGGATTCGCCGACTCCTATCGGATGTACGATGTCGTCGCGCGCAAGGTTCCCGCCTACGGGTACGTCTACCCATTCATCGAGCTGTTCCTCGGTGCGGCATATGTTACCGGGTTCCAACCGTTTGCGACGAACCTCGCTACCGTAGCCGTGATGTCGATCAGCAGCATCGGGGTCATCCAGAGTCTGCTGGAAAAGCGGAAGATCCGCTGCGCCTGCCTGGGAACTGTGTTCAACCTGCCAATGTCGACCGTGACGCTGATCGAAGATACGACCATGATTGCGATGGCCGTCGCCATGCTGTTCGTTGGTTCGCACTAGTGCGGGTCGCACTTCCGCGTCGCGTTCAAGCATGGGTTAGACACAGTGGGTTTTCGCTCGCGGGACGCCACAGTTGGGTGGGATACGCTGTAAAGCGTCTGCGAGCCTGCGCCTCATCTATCACTCGGCCAGCCATTCCGTTCTTCGAGGTCGAAAACCCAAGACTTCCTTGGCCTTTTTGTTTGAAGCACCGTGCAACTTTGTCGCATAGTACACAGCATCTTCACCCGCGATTTCTTTGGCCTGCTGTTCCGTGATCTGACGTGGGGGAGGTGCATCGACCCAGCGGGCAAAATTCGGGATCCATTCATTGCAAGGCGACGGATAGTCGTCGACGATGTTGTACACTCCGGCAGGAGCGGTCAGCGCGGCCACCGTCGCCAATGCCGCATCTTCGATATGCACCCACGACCAGACTCCTTCACCCCGTCCCATGATCGGCATTTCCTGTCGGCGGGCGGCGTCAGCAGCAGTTCCCTCGGGGTAGTACCAAGTCTTGGGGCCGTAAAAGAATCCATACCGCAAGGCGACTCCTTCAATCGAGCCCAGGTTGTGCAATCGAGCTTCCAGATCCTGATAGAGCCGCGCTGATCCGGTGACAAACGGACTGGCATCCGTGATCAGGCCTGCGGACTCATCAGCCAGTCCGTGGTCTGACTTCAAGAAGAAACCACTGGCCTGCTGGATATAGCGTCGCACTCCGGTGGTCATTGCTGCCCGCTGCAGATTGCCGCCCCCTTCCCATCGTACTTTTCGGTCGGCAGCCGCAGCCGATGCGATATGAGCGTGATCCTTCGGCAACGAGGTGAGCTCATCAATCACCACCTCAGCCTGCGACCGACGGAGCGCCTCTTCAACGCCCGCTGCGTCAAACACACTCACTTGAGCGACACTGGCCCCCAAACTCGCGATCAACTTGGCACCAGCGTCGTTCGAAGTCATCCCTGTGACCGAGTGACCTTGTCGGATCAGTTCTGTCACTAATGGTTGTCCAATTGCACCGGTTGCTCCGGCCACAAAAATTCTCATTTCAAAGGCTCCTCATAAGTTGTCACTGCGACGAAATTCGCTCTGCTATGGAAGACGAGCCATGATTCAATTCTGTGACAACAGCAGAAAAAATCAGCGTTGAAGCAAACCTTGGAACCCGGTCATCAATTTCACCCGACATGCGCCACATTTAGTTGCAGCAACTTGGATCTGGCGAGCGCTGATCTGTTCGAATGTGCCTGATGTGCCTGATTGGTAAAGAGTTCCGCCTGGGCAGCATGTTCCTGGAGGGCTGGATCGAGTGGCTAGTCCTTAGCTGTTTGCGATTCGCCGTCTCTGTCGGAGGGAATGGGGAGTTTCCAACCGGTCCGGGGAAGCGTATGCTATTCGGCGCATTGTCGCGGTATGTGGGTGCCGCGAGTCTGCCCCCGAGGGGATCCAGACATCGTGCGCCTTCCTCCTGGAGTTGGCCGCATGGAAGGTTTACTTCGCGGATATCATGTTAACGAGCCGACTTGGTTCTATTTGTCGCTTCTCTTGATTCTGGCAGTCTTCTTCAAGTTCGGCCGAATCTGGTCAATTCGAAATCTAGATCTCGTTCTCTTGTTGTCTCTGGCGCCAGGCCTGCTGCTGGTTCGAGCCACTTCGTTGGTTCCGTCGGTGGGGTACTGTTTCCTGTTCGTCATCAGCGGCCTGCTGCTGATTCGACTTCTGCTGGACTCCGTATTCACGCGTCGACCCAGGCTGGAGCAGAACCTGAATTCGGCAGGAATGGTATTTCTGTGCGCGTCGGCACTGCTTTTTCAAACGACCAAGATAATGACCGAGCAGCCCGACCTGGCGGCGGTGCGAACGGTTCGAGGCGCGGATGAACTGCTGAAGCGCCACGATGTTTCTGCAGGAGACCAATCCGGTGGAGACCTCGTCGATCCGAAATCGGAAACCGGCCCTGCGGGGCGCTTGCTGGCCACCACTGTCGTTACGGTTGTTCCATATACCGGTGGGGCTGAAATCGCCGCCGCGCGGACCATGGCGATTCTCTCGCACATCGCGGTCATTTTGGGGTTGATCGCGGTCGGACGCTGGCATTTCAGCGACACCAATCTCGGCTTGGCGATGGCCGCGTTGTATCTGCTGCTGCCGTGTACCGCGTACGATGTCAGCAAAGTGAATCATCTCCTCCCCGCCGCGCTCATCGTCTGGGCGGTGGCGGCGTATCGCAAACCGATGATTTCTGGCGTACTGCTGGGGTTGGCTTGCGGGACCGTCTTCTTTCCAATCTTCCTGTTGCCGATCTGGATGGCATTCTACTGGAAG
>CBIHQO010000863.1:0-2954 GCA_966211735.1 uncultured Schlesneria sp. | reverse complement strand
CTCCTCAGTCACGGGAAGTCTGCACGCTCGACATTTCTTTTGCCATGTCTTGTGACGAACGGAAGTGTACCCGATTCTTTGACTTCGCGCTGATACCTTTCGTTTCAAATGCGAACAAAACTCACCTTTGACCAGCAGAAACGAGATGGCAATGCGGCACAGCGGGGCCTCGCCCTGGCAAATCCAAGGCGAGGCGGAACCAATCCCGCCAATCAGCGAGTACGGCGGATTTCACTGAGGGGATCCGCATCTTCGTCTGTGTTTTCCAGCCTGTATTTGCTGGCCGAAGTCTTATTCCCGGAATCTCGCCAATCGAGGTAGTTCTGCAAGCTCAGGGAAAGCTGAAGACTGAAGTCTGTGGGTGAGGTTGTATTATCATTGTCGAACCGATCCCCGCAGTTCAGGTTTTGGAACCAGCGCATCCAATCTTTTGACCCGACGTCGGGTACTTTTTCCGGTGCAACCAGAAACAGCGGACTGCTGGGCGATCTTGCCGGAGCCTGAGCAGTCATATGACAGCTCATGCAAGAACTCAGGTAGTTGTCGGCAGGGCCGTTCAGCCGACCATTCCAACCCAGATGCGTCGGCGGCAATTCGATGTCATCGGGGTTGATGATCGTTTGCTTGAGGTGCGGGTTTCGGCGAGTCACCCCGGGAACAGGGTTCGTGTACTCGCCCCAGGTTCCATCGTTCACCTCGGGATCATTCCCCCATTGAATACCAACGGGAACGAGATTCTTCCATTTGTTCTTATTGTTCATCTTTCCGTTGTATTGGTAGTTTCCGAAAACCCAACCATGAGGGGCACGGTCGTCTCGGACCATCAGATCCATCTGAATTAATGTCATGTCATTGAACACACGGTTCGTCGAATCGTAGTTTTCCGTGACATAGGCATTCCATTTCAATGGGTTCGTCAATGACGGCACCTGTTCTGACGGCACATCCGTAAACAAGACTTTCATGACTACGGTTCCCACTGGAAAGTGGATGTCCTTCATTTTCGGGTGTTGCTTGTCTGCCCAGACCTTACCAATCGTATAGCCGCCGAAGATGTTGTAGAGACCGACCGCGTACATTTGCCCGCCCTTGTAGGTCTGGCTGATCGCCAGTTGCTGCGGTTGTACGGGTGCCTCTTTCGTCAGCCCATGCACGCCTTCGCGACCATTCGGTCCATAATGCTGCCACGGGACATGAAACCATGTCGGCTGTTCACGCTTCGCGGCGTCGAAGTCGTCGGCGAAATCGCCCCCCAACACATTCTCTTGAAAGCAGTAATCCTGAGCACCTAGTAAGTACTCGCGCCACTTCTTCTGGAAATCAATTTCGAGGAACGATGGCCTCAGCGATTTGTCAGGCTCCACTTTTGGATACTTTTGACTCAGCGTGAAGACCCGTCCCTTGTACTGCTTCGATGGCGGCAGGAAACCAAAGTCCGGATACTGCTGATCGACATAAGGCTTGCCATCATCGGCCGCAGACGCCTCTCCGCAAAAAGCAGCCGCGCAAATGACCTCCAAAAGAGCCAGCCAAAGCACACTTGCTGGGCGACGATCTCGACAGAATTTCATCTGTTTCATCCTATAATGCCGCGAAATGCCGAATCTTAAAAACAACCAATTGTGATTCGAGGCTGGGTGATACTAGCACGACACGAGCAAAACTGTGCAACGCCGAGCAACGCAGATCGGAACCCGCGAGCCAATTTCGTAACGCATATACGGCGCACCCGTTGCAATACCTACGAACGGATCTTCCGGCAATTGGCCGCGAATATCGTATGATGCTTTAACGCAACAAAGAAGCTTCATCAGTTGACCGGCTCTGAAGAACTAGTTCACGTGAAAAGCGGCTTGATTGAGCGTCGGGAGATTGCAGCGGATTGTTCGGAACTCCCCAGACGATAATTTCAGTCGGCATTGGCCCGATCAATCGGCAACTCGAGCGTCGTCCCGATCCGGTCGCAACCTCTTTGGAATTCGCAACAGGCACATTCTGGCCTGCGTCCACTCGTCGTCGTCGGAGTGAGAGGGCGACTCCGAAGGGACGTCAACCACACTCGCATCCCCCGCCAGATTGAATCTGCGGCAGCGGATGTTAAGATCGTTACGATCCTTAGACTCTCCACCAAGCTTCGCAATCATGATGGCACGACGTCCCTTGACGATGCTGCGGTACCAGATTGATCTGGTTCGTGGAATGTTCGTCGACGTGCGTCGCCGGATGACTCAACACAGAGTCTGCCGTGCGTTTGTGCTCGTGATGTATGTCGTGATGAACTTGGGCTTGCCAACGGGGTTCGGACCGCAGGCGAAAGCGAGTTCGGCGAAAGAGGCTTGTCGTTGTTCGCCGGAATCGCGTGCGGCCGGTCGCTGCTGTTGTGCAAAGGGTGGAACCACCGCTGGCAAAATGGGTTGCTGTGCGACTCGCGTGGCGGCCACGACGAAGACCTGCTGTGCAAAGAAAAAGATGGATGCCCCGATAAAGGTGGTGCAGCCGGTTCATGACGATTCGATAGCGTGGAGCGGTGCTTGTCCGTGCGGCCCCGCTGACGCGCCGATCATGCTGTTCTGTCCACATCCTCGGATTCTGCCCGAGGCAAACTCGCTTGAGTTTCGATTCCCGACTGGTGAGCGTGCTCCCACTCTGAGCAGTGCCCCCTGCGGCTTGCGGACTCGTCCGTCGGTTCCTCCTCCCGAGTTCGCGGTCTGACGATTGCCTGCTGCGCAGAAATTGCGCAGCGATCGACGATCTCGTCGATCTGTGACGGCTTGTGGCCCTGGATTCAACACGGGGGCGGCCGTCTGCGATTCGTCCGACCCGGATTCAGCCACCGGTGCAACACGTTTGTTTCTGAGGGGGAACAATGTCCACATTCAGCCGCCGTACGCGCGGATTTACATTGATTGAGTTATTGGTGGTCATCGCCATCATCGCGATCCTGATCGCGCTCT
>CBIHQO010000862.1:0-2973 GCA_966211735.1 uncultured Schlesneria sp. | reverse complement strand
TGGTCTGGTCATCGTGGCTCGGACCGACGCTGCAGCGGGTGAAGGTGTGGAAGCGGCCATCGAACGTGCGGCGAAGTATGTTGAAGCCGGGGCCGATGCGATCATTGCCGAAGCACTGACCGAACCTGAGCACTTTCGACAATTCACGCGGGCTATTAAAGTTCCTGTGCTGGCGAACATGACCGAATTCGGCAAGACTCCGTTGATGAAGGTTGATGAGCTGGGCGACCTTGGCGTGCGGATGGTCTTGTATCCTCTCACCGCGTTTCGCGCGATGAATGCGGCAGCAGTGAACGTGTATGAGACCGTGCGAACAGCTGGGACACAGCAATCGCTGCTCTCGTCGATGCAGAGCCGGACCGACTTGTACGACGTTTTGAATTATCACGAACTCGAAGCGAAACTGGATCGCGACGAGTGATTGACCTGCCTGATCGATCTTAAGAGGTGACAGCATGAGTGGCGGACTGGAAGGAATCGTGGCGGGACGCACCGCGCTCTGCACCGTTGGCAAAGAAGGCTGCGGGCTGACGTATCGAGGTTATTCAATCGAGGATTTGGCCGAGCACGCGACGTTCGAAGAGGTCGCCTGGTTATTGCTGAGAGGCGAGTTGCCCACAGAATCACAACTGAGTGGTTACCGACAGAGTCTGCGGGGTTTGCGATCACTGCCTGCGGCGCTCAAGACCGTCCTCGAACAACTGCCGGCGAACTCGCATCCGATGGATGTGCTGCGAACTGGGTGCTCGGCCTTGGGATGTATGGAGACGGAGACGGCTTCACAGGGTCAGTTTGACATTGCCGATCGCCTGCTGGCGGTGTTTCCATCGATGCTGATGTATTGGCACTGGTTTCATAAGAACGGGACACGGATTGAGACCGAGACGGACGCGGATTCGATCGCCGGGCAGATTTTGTGGCTGCTGCATGGTCGTGCAGCTGCGGCCAGTCATCAGCGGGTGATGGATTCGTCCCTGATCCTGTATGCCGAGCACGAGTTCAACGCGTCCACGTTTACCGCTCGCATCGTGGCTTCGACCTTGTCTGACTTTCATTCAGCCATCACGGCGGCGATTGGAACGTTGCGAGGACCATTGCATGGCGGGGCCAACGAAGCGGCGTTTGAATTGATTGACCAATTTAAGACGCCGGAAGAAGCGGAAACAGGGGTGATGGAGTTGTTGCGAAAGAAGGCCAAGATTATGGGATTCGGCCATCGCGTCTATCGCATCTCAGATCCTCGTTCAGATGTGATTCAGAAGTATGCGGCCGAGCTGGCGGCTGAAGTCAAAGACACGCGGCTCTATCCGGTGTCTGAACGGATTGAAGCAGTGATGCGTCGCGAGAAGAAGCTGTTTCCTAATCTGGACTTCTACAGCGCGAGTGCCTACCACTTCCTTGGTGTGCCAACGCTGTTCTTTACGCCTTTGTTTGTGTTCTCGCGGATTTCAGGCTGGGCCGCCCATGTGATCGAACAGCGGGGCGACAATCGGCTGATACGGCCTGCCGCGGATTATGTTGGTCCTGAGCCACGAGCCTTCGTGCCATTGGCATCGCGTAAATAACCTGGATTCTTTGTGGGATGGGCTTCTAGCCCGTCGCTTTGGTTTTGTCTTCTAAGCTCATCGGAAGCTGCGAAGAATGACGGGTTGGGAAACCCGTCCTACGAAGAAGGCAGACACCCCGAAGCTGAGAGAGAACGCATGAGTGCGATATCGAATGAGATCCGTGAACCAGACCAGATCATTAGGCAGATCGCGGACTATGTTTGTGCGGCGCCCCACTTCAGCGACGAAGCGTTAGATACAGCGCGGCTTTGTTTGTTGGATAGCCTGGGGTGTGCTTTGCTGGCCCTGGATTTTCCCGCTTGCACCAAATTGATCGGCCCTGCCGTTCCTGGGGCAACGCTGGCAAGCGGGGCGCGCGTGCCCGGGACGGATCTGTCGCTCGATCCGATTCAAGCGGCGTTTTGCTTCGGGACGATGGTTCGCTGGCTGGACTACAACGATACCTGGCTGGCGGCGGAATGGGGGCATCCTTCCGATAATCTCGGGGCCATTCTGATGGTCGCAGATTGGCTGAATCGGCAACCGGGTCACTCTCGGCCTCCGCTGACGATCCGTGACGTTATGATCGCGATGATCCAGGCTTACGAAGTGCAAGGGATTCTGGCACTCGACAATGCTTTCAACAGGGTCGGGATCGATCACGTGATTCTGGTAAGAGTTGCCTCGACCGCAGTCGCCACTCGAATGCTGGGCGGAACGCGTGATCAGGTGGCCAATGCTGTCAGTCAGGCGTGGCTCGATGGCGGGCCCTTGCGAACGTATCGACATGCACCGAATACCGGTTCGCGAAAGAGTTGGGCGGCGGGGGATGCCACGCGGCGAGCTGTTCAATTGGCGCTGTGGACGTTGTCTGGCGAGATGGGCTATGCAACGGCTTTGACGGCTCCGACCTGGGGATTCCAGGACGCGATGTTTCGTGGTCGGACGATCACGTTGGCTCGGCCGTTTGCGAACTATGTGATGGAACACATTCTGTTCAAGGTGTCGTTCCCAGCCGAGTTTCACGGTCAAACGGCCGTGGAAGCCGCTTTGAAATTGCATCCGCTGGTGAAGGGACGCTGGGATCAAATCGCAAAGATCCAGATCGAGACACAAGAACCGGCGGTTCGCATTATTGCGAAGTACGGCCCATTGAATAACCCGGCTGACCGTGACCATTGCATCCAATATATGGTAGCGATTGGTCTGATTCAGGGGACACTCACCGCAGATGACTACGAAGATGCGGCAGCGAAGAATCCGCTGGTTGACCAACTTCGCGAACGCATGACGGTTGTGGAGCGACCTGAGTATTCACGCGACTACCTCGATCCCGACAAGCGATCGATTGCGAATGCCATTCAGATCACGTTTGCGGAAGGGACACAGACGCCGCGGATTGAGATCGAATATCCCCTCGGTCATC
>CBIHQO010000861.1:0-2977 GCA_966211735.1 uncultured Schlesneria sp. | reverse complement strand
GTCCGACACAACCTCCGGCTGTCCGACACAACCTCCGGCTGTCCGACACAACCTCACTATACCATAATCGGCCACCATCCTTTGTCAAAGAACAACTGGACTCGGCTGGTCATGACGAGATGTTTGGGGCGATTGAGGTCAAAGCGGTGTCGAGCCACCGCACTATAAGGTTCGCTGACGATTCGGCATTCAGTTGTGAAAGAGCAATCCCGCCGGGCGGGCTTTCGGCTCAGGTTGTTGGCAGATCGACTTCGCTCAATCTCTTGGCGCGATTGGTGACATCGAGCACCGTCCTTCTTGTGCCATAGAATTGGTGACTCGATCAATCCCCTATTTGATCGATTTGGAAAGTTTATTCGAGATTTTTCTGTGGTGAGAGGCAGAAAAGCGACGGCCACGAATCGGACGAATACACACGAATGAAGGCATTATGAAATTGAGGTGTATATCCAGGAGAAGCGAAGAGTCGGTTCACGCTGTACGACTCAGAAAAACGTGCGAAATACTTGTCGGGGCAAGCGGATGATTCGTGACGTCTTGACGCCGATTCAAGTTAATCCGTCCGCCAAGATCCTTGCCCTGCTGGCCAGGAACACAAAGGGAAAGTGGGATCGTTCAATCAAGGAAACGCTGAAGGAGTCAGGAGTTGACAACCTCGCGCCGCATTTTCGCAGAAGTCCAAAATGTGCAAAAAGATCGAAGATAATGGCAGAGCCGAAGAAAGAGCCACATCCTGGCGATGGTGGCGAGTACGTGTATTTCAAGTCGTTTGTTCAACGGCGCAGCGAGAAGCGAGTCTACCGCAAAAATGGTGGCTGGTTTCGCGCCCCACGATGACGCTGATCGACAGATCGGCCGACCGCGTACTACAACAGTGAATGAGAAACGGCCCCGGCTGTAATGGTCGGTGCCGTTCCATTTGTTATCATGCCCCAATGCGCACCTTCTTACACGGCTGGCGACGAAAGGCGGGGGTGGCCACGCTGGTGGTGGCTCTGGCTGTCTTCGGGATGTGGACGCGGAGCCTCTATTTCACCGATATCTGTTGTGCCAATTTGTTTGGTGATTACCACGTCATCCAATCCAGGCATGGCATCGCAGTCTGGTTAAGACAAATCGGCATCGGTGTGATAGCCGATGTCACTGATTCGTATGGCAAAATCGACCACTATCGACCCGAGTATCGGTATTCGAAATGGAACGAGGCTTGGGAACCAGACGAGGTTTGGCGGTGCGATTGGCAGTATCGCCTGGGTGAGGCAGGGGCGGGTTGCCATGAGCAGATGGACGATGGCAAACTGCGCACGCTGTGGTGGCGAATTGCGTACTGGGAATTGGTAGTTCCCCTGACCCTGCTCTCCGCCTACCTGATTCTGTGGAAGCCACGGAAGCGGTCATCCCCAAATTAGGCGGACAGTACCCGATATCGCAGAGAAACTTGCGGAGAACCGGCAATGCTTTACAAGCAATATCTGATCCCCGCGATGCGGCTGCTGATCGTGGGGGTGCTGGCGTCTCTGTTAGTCGCATACGTGTCGGTATACGTCACGCTGCGAAACAAAAGCCTCCGCGAAATGCGAGCGTATGGGTCCGAAGGCTTTCTCTATGATGACGCCGAGACGATCTTTCGGACTCACGACATGAGCACTCACAACTTTCGCCGCGTGCTCTTCTGGCCGGCGAATTATGTGGACCGAATGCTATTTCACGGGCCAGACCCGGTGACCTGCTTCCTGTTTGATCTTTCGTAGAGCAAATCGCTTCCAGGCAATTAAAGCGCGCGAACGAGTCGGTTCTTCCGCTGATGGTGGATAGCTATTGTTCGACTGCTTTTATCATGATGTTCGTGAATCCAGCAGCTCTGCACTTTTCGATCAATTGACGCATCGAACCCGAGGGGACATCACGATCGGCGGAGATGAGTAAACGCCTTGATGGGAAAGCATTTTTCTCAAGAGACACCTTTTCGGCGGGGCTGTACTGCTCGTTGTAGAAAACCCGTGGTTCGTTGCCTAGTTTTGTTCCTTGGGCATCTCGTTCAAATCCAATGTTCAGGGTGATTTCGAAAGGAAATGGCACCATCTTCGCGATTCGTTCATTGGTATTCGTTTCGCGCAACGTGCGAAGTAATTGCAGCAGCTGATCGTGCATCTGGTGCGACTGACGCAGGATGATCGATTGCGACTTCCGGGAGACGATCAGTTGATTGGGGACGCCCTGTTTCTGCAGCAGCCCCAGGCCTGTTTCCAGGACTCTGGTCAGTTCAATCATTTCTTCGTGTGAGCTGAACAGGTCGCTCGCCGGGTAGGTCCTCGTAACGAACTTGGCGGCGGCGATTTCCTGAGAGGTGATTTTGAGAGTGTCGTCCTCGATGAAGTAGGCCAGGTCGAGCGGTTCGAGCATCAGGTTCAAGCATGACCGCAACGGAACGTCAGAGATTTCGAGCGTGACATTCAAGTTGCCGAGGTCCAAGCGGCTGGCATCGATCCAGATTTCGATCTCATGCATCTCCTTGAGATGTTCGAGTGCCGATGTGAGATCGTTGTCGCGAAAGGCGACCTCGGTCTGACGGCTTAAGGCGGCCAGGATCTTCTCTTCTTTAGGTGACCGTCTGGGCAGGAACTCGGCTGGCCCCTGTTGTGTGTCGACTGCGGCAACCCCGACATTGTGGATCTCGACTTTGTCGATCAGATCCAACTCAACCTCTTGAGCATTTAAAGAAGAGATGGCCGCCAGGGACTGCAGCACGGCCAGTCCGCAGATCCAAGTTCGTGATGCTCTCTTTGACGTGAGGTAAGCTGTTGCGATACACATGAGATGTCCCTAACGAACACGTGTGATTTTGCTCGGGAATGAGTGTCGTGTTGGTGTCTAGGAGGCGGGGGGGGGGGGGGGCCCGCCCCGCGGGCGGGGAGCAGCAAAAAAAGAACGGGCCCCCCCCACCCCCCCCCCCCCACCCACACCGAGACCACCAGTC
>CBIHQO010000860.1:0-2978 GCA_966211735.1 uncultured Schlesneria sp. | reverse complement strand
AGGCTCCTGCCGAGCCGCGCATGTTATTGTGAGACCATCGACATACGCAGCTCGGCAGGAGCCTCGCCCTCCCAGACAGACAGAGTCGCCCATCATCGTGCACGATCAACTAGAACTTCACCCCGGCTCGCAGCATCAGGGTGTCGTTAAAATTGAATCCCGGCGTCATGGTCTTGAAGTCGACGTTCCTGCCGAAGACGACCCCGACTTCGATGAATTTGTCATAGGTGACGTGATCGCTGCGAACACCGACGGCAAAACGCCAGTCCTGCATCTGCACTTGCTGTTGCGATGAGACGCCGGGCTGATTGATCTGGTAAGACTCGACGTGGTATTCGCCGCTCGCATACAGCCAATGAGCCCCGTGGTTGATGTTGCCCAGGAAGTAGCTGATTCGCGACTTCGGAAACAGCAGGCGGACTTCCCACAGATCGTTCGGGTTCCACACCACCCCGGCATACGGCAGGACGATCTTATCGACTCGGTCCCAGTAACCAGCTCCCAGGACGATCATCCACTGTGGCGATGCGCGATAGAACAGCATGGCATTGCCGTCCAGTTGCAGGGCTTCGCGACCCAATCCGCCATTGAAGTCCGTATCCAACGATGGATTGAAATCGAGTTGCATGCTCCACAATCCGACAATCGGTGTCGCCAAGGTGAAGTCCCATCCCAAGCGATAGACCGAGCCCGGTAAAGACGGACTACCGGGGCCATCCCACAATCGGACGCCTGCCTGTGGGGTATTCGTGAAGATCCAGCCGGGACCGACTTGCGACGTATGGGCGAGTTCGACGTTTGTTTCCGTCGAAGAGAATCGTCCATTTCCCGGACTCTGAGCACCAGCGGGTGCCAAGTAGGTGAAGTCCATTTTGGGAGTGAATCCCATTCGATACGGTTGAGGTCCGTTGATCCCGGAGAGAATTGTTGATCCAGGCTGGTTGCCAAGCACAGGATCGCCGTAGAGAAACGGATCTCGCAAGTTCCCACCGTCGTAATATGGTGCCGATCCCCCCGGTGGCATCATGGGTGAGTTGATCGGTGGCGTTTCAAACGTCTGCGGACTTTGTCCGCGAATGACCGGATGGGACGGCGATCGGTCGGTCCGGAAAACCGCCGGCATGGCGATGCGCGGGGCAGGCAATTCGCTCGGGTGGCCGAACATCGCGGCCGGATCAAATGCCGTCAGCGGACTCGACTGGCCCAACGCTGAGGGAGCATGTGCCGCTAGTACGGCCACGACCACCAGAAATGGAATTCGCACGACGTGCCTCGCCTTGAGACCTGGAAACCCTAGTGTTTTGAACCGCGAACTGGCGATTCCTTTGCGGCGCAGACCGGTCAATTTCGCCGATCCGCGCCGATCAAACGGGATTTCTCAGAAATGCCCAGTCAGGTCAACACCAACTCCGGCCAATCCTGCCGCAGAACTGGCAGAAAACGAGCCCCGTGAACCTGCCAACCGGGATCGTGTCAAAGACTTGCATTCCGGCAGAGCAGCCGCGATAGTGCTGCCTCAGGACGTCAGTTGGCGAAGAAATCATCTTCGTGTTACGGGATGTCCTGAAGAACGGGCTGTGGCGCAGCTTGGCTAGCGCGCTTGACTGGGGGTCAAGAGGTCGCAGGTTCGAATCCTGTCAGCCCGATTTTTTTCTCTAAACGATTTGCTGAAACGAGTTACGTTACCTGACGGCGTTCGTCAGTGCGGCTGAAAGCCCAAAGGAAATTGTGGTAGTTTTACCACATTTACCAGAAAGGGGCCGCGCGATGCCCGTTTCCAGGCGTTTGGCAGTTCGCATTCCGAGCAATCTGCTCTACAAGCCGTCAGGCCAGGCCCGCGTCCGAATCAGCGGCAAAGCTCACTAGCTCGGGCCATTCGGTTCTGAAGAAATTCGCATCGGTTACGGGCAATTGATCGCACAGCATGCAAGCGGTGTTGTCTTGGCCGACAGTAAGCCAGCCGATCCATTCGCCAGGTCAATCGATGCTGACGCCTGGCTGACAATCAACGAACTCGTTTTGGCCCTCCTACGTCATGCGAGGCAGCATGATCGAACGAACGGCAAGGAAGCTTCTGAAGTTCACTGTCTGAAGGCGGCGGCGGCGCGATGGTTGGTTGAGTCAGCCAGCGACACCGGAACAAAGAGAGGCCGTTCGACCGCTGGTAAGCTCTTTGGTCCGCGACTTGATCGATGTCCAGCGACTGACTGGCGCGCGCCCGTGAAATGATTTCGCTAACCCCTGCGCAAATCGACACCACAGGAAGCGTCTGGTTGGCAAGCATTGACGGCCACAAGGCCGAACCTCATGGACATAGATCCTCCGCCGGGAAGGACTGTATTCGTCGCATCAGACCAGTTGGCGTCAGCAACGCGATCACGGCCGACTCTAGACGCCGACTGCGGGCGCGGCTGCAACACGCCGAATTGATTTTGGAGATTCAAAAAAAGCCTCCGAGATCTTGGGATCACCCTGAAGACCTCTTTCTCGGTCCACTCGAACTGCTGATTTTCGCCTGCCGCGAATCTCGTACTTGCATGCTGTTCGCTGTGATTGAAGTGCCATGACGTTGTCCGAAGATGAAAGCAGCGTTCCTTCATTTCACAGTGGCTTAATCGACGAACCAATTCTGGGTTCGTCTGCTTTTCACAAAGTGATCACAGATTGCTCACATTTGTTCGTAACCTGCAGGTTCGACGTTGATATCGACTTGTCGTTTGTACTTGCCTGCTCATCCGACCAAGGAGTTGGAGTCATGAAATCGGATGTTCACGCAATTGAATGCTCTGCTGAATTCGTCCGAGAAATTCGGCACTTCGTGAATACCTCGTCTGATCGACGTTCTTCTCGCCGAGTTTCGTCCGGCTTCACGTTAATCGAGCTCTTGGTCGTGATTGCGATCATTGCCGTCCTGATCGCCCTGTTGCTGCCAGCCGTCCAGCAGGCTCGCGAAGCTGCCCGGCGTTCGCAGTGCTCGA
>CBIHQO010000859.1:0-2991 GCA_966211735.1 uncultured Schlesneria sp. | reverse complement strand
CGTTTTCCGAGATGTGAACGTGAACGACCTGGTCCCAGCACGACTGCATCGCCGCGGCCAGATTTTTCTCTTCAATGTTCGCGTGGAACGTGTCGTACATCATCTTCAGGTTGGGATGATTGGCCTCACGACAAAACTTCGCATCGTCGGCGGCGCTGGTCAGGAAATAGCATTCAAAGCGATTCAGATACTCGACCACCAGCGTGACATCGTTGGCTTGAGCATGATCCGCGGCCTTCGTCAGCGTCTCCAACCCCCACTTCCATTCGCTCTCGGTCGGGCCGGAACCACTGAAGGTTCCCAGGGCCGAGTGAATCGGACCGCACAAATGAGTCACGCCGCTGGCGGCGCACATGTCGATCACCTTTTTCAATCGCGACAATGCCGCCTTGCGGATACTCGCTTTGGGCGAAATTGGGTTCTCGGCATCGCTGCAGACGGTCACGGCTGTCCGGCCCAATCCGATGGAATCGAGTTTCTTCCCAAGTTTGGTGAATTTGGATTTCTCCAATTCGAAGACCGGCAGTTCCACTCCGTCATAGCCCCATGACTTGATCTGCTCCAACAGAGGGTAATGCTCTTCGGTGACATCAGATGTCCAGAGGAGCATATTCAGGCCGAACTTCATTGGTGATTCCTCAAAGTTGTGTGCGCTGGTGATGCCGGATCAGTCAATTGGAAGTCGTCATTCGTCAGCCGGACGCGACGGCCGAGAAGTGTTCGGCGGGTAGCAGATCATCGGCCCGCTTTCGCACGATGTCTCGAGCCATCGACAGCAGGGCCCGAGCCTCGATCGGAAGCGGCGACAGTTTGACTCGCTGTAGAACCTGATTCAAGCGAAGCAGCAGGCGTTCATCATCAGAATAGTCCCGCAGAAACTGCTTTTGCCGGAAAAGTCCGATAAACCACGCCAGTTTGTCAGTCGGTTCCTTCGCCATGCGGTTGACGGCGGTCTGGATCTGGGCGGGGTTGATCTCCGCGAGCAGGTCGTAATAGCGGTCGATCTTCTCAGGATGCTGCTCGATCAGGATCGAATCCAGCAGCAGTTCCATGCCGACATGGCCGAGGAATCCGCAGTGATATTTGTCATCTGCTCCCAACGATTCGCGGAATAGCAGCGTCAATTCGTTGGTCACTTCTGCGAAGCCGCGGGTGGCATGAAACCAGCCGTCGTCATGCAGGTGCCGAGCCGCTCCGGCAGCGACTTCTGCCTGGATCGGATCCGCCGAATCGAACCACGGTTCCAGTTGACGGGGCCGCAACCGAATACGGCGATCGGCGACAGACAGCCAATCAGGGACCGCAGTTCCTGCGGCAAAATAAGGGCGATCGAGATAATGGATCGCATGGGTGAAGTAATTCATACGAGGATTATCGAGGGATTTCGCCGTGGATCAATCGCGACGGTGTATTCCTGCCGCGTCGAGTTGCCGAAGTTCACCTGAATTTCAGAGTCCGTGCGAGGTGAACAGAACCCGCTTTGTTGCTAAAGTGCGGTCACTCGGAGCGGATTCGGGACCGAAGACTGATCAGGAGAATAAGGTGATGCTGAGCCGACGACTGTCGCTGATTGTTTGTGTCTTGGTGGCTGCCGCAAGCGGTGCCTCTGCTGGCGACTGGCCACAATGGCGCGGTCCTGATCGTAATGATGTCTCGCAAGAGACGGGTTTGCTCAAGACGTGGCCGGCGGACGGTCCTAAACGAGTCTGGCTCAACGAAAACGTCGGCCTGGGTTATTCCGGCTTTTCGATCGTCGATGGCAAGCTCTTCACCATGGGGGCGATTAACGACGACGATCAAGATCGCGAATACCTGATCTGTCTGGACGCCAACACCGGCGAACAGAAGTGGAAGACGAAAGTCGGACCGACTCTGGGCAACGGCTGGGGCAATGGACCTCGTGGAACTCCCACGGTCGATGGCGCTTGTGTGTATGCCATGGGCGGGACAGGCGACGTGATTTGCGCCCAGACTGAAGATGGCAAACAACTGTGGACGGCGTCCCTGGTGGAACTCGGTGGCAAAGCACCAAACTGGGGCTATTGCGAATCAGTTCTGGTCGATGGCCCTCGAGTCGTCTGCACGCCTGGTGGCGGCCAGGGGGCGATCGTCGCCTTCAACAAAGACAGCGGTAAAGTGCTGTGGCGTTCGACAGATCTCACGGCCGGAGCACAGTACGCGTCGATCGTTCCCGCGAAGATCAATGGGCAAGCCCAGTACATTCAACTCTTCACTGAAATTCTCGCTGCCGTGTCACCGGAGGATGGAAAAGTCCTGTGGACCGCGGACTGGCCAGGGAAGACTGCCGTCATTCCAACGCCCATTGTCAAAGACAACAACATCTTTGTCACATCAGGGTACGGTGTCGGTTGCTCGTTGATCGAAATCGACAAAGACAACAAGGCGCACGAAGTCTATTTCAATAAGAACATGAAGAACCATCACGGTGGAGTGCTGTTGCTGGGCGACTATGTCTACGGTCATTCAGACGGAGTCGGGTGGATGTGCCTGAACTTCAAGACGGGCGAAGTGAAATGGAATGAACGCGGCGCACTCGGCAAGGGTTGCGTCACCTGTGCGGACGGAATGCTGTATTGCATCGACGAAGGGAATGGCGAAGTCGCACTGGTTGAAGCTTCGCCCAACGGCTGGAATGAGCACAGCCGCTTCAAGATGGCACCCCAGACTTCACGCCGCAATCCCCGCGGCCGTATCTGGACCCACCCCGTTGTCAGCAACGGCAAGTTGTACCTGCGCGATCAGGATCTGCTGCATTGCTATGACGTGAAAGCCGAATAGCAACGTCACGACTGTCGTGCCACTGCTTGGCCGCTTCGGACAAGCAGTGCGCTTGTGGTTGCTCTTCAATTCCACGAGCGGTTGTGCCTGCTCGTCCCAGAGCGCTTAACCCGTCATCGAGCCTGCCCCGTCAGGTCTTGATTTCCCAAACCGTGTTTGGAATTTCAATCCGTCAGGACAAGTCGAAGACGG
>CBIHQO010000858.1:0-3002 GCA_966211735.1 uncultured Schlesneria sp. | reverse complement strand
GACGAACGGAAGCATCGCCGGGAGAGCAGGCCGCTGAAGTGGAACGGATGAAGTCCGAAACGGACTTCAACGCCACACAGTCTTCTTCGTTGTAAACGGTGAGCTTTTGCTTCCATTCATCATCGCTGGTGGATTCCCATCTTTTGCGCCAGACGATGCTCTGAATTCCTGAAGCATCGTGAGCAGTCCATTGAAAGCCGAGAAATCCTGCCACTTCTTTCAGGCCATTGGAATTGGTTGGAAAGTAGACGTGCGAGTAGATCACGGAGAGGAGGTTGACGAGGGACTTCATCGCCTTATCGAAGAGCGACTTCTGATTGACCCGCTCTTTCATTCGGAGGAGGTTGGTTCGTTCGTACGCACCGTAGGTAAACAGGCTGAAGTTGTCGTAGCGCCCAATTTCGTCGAGGAAAGCATCGAAGACTGCGACTTCATCATCTTTGCAGTTTGCCCAGAACGACCGTTTCGCTGTCGACGTTCCATGAGCTACGAGCATTCCAATGAGGTAGATGTAGCCTTCATCGGGAAGTCCCTCGAAATCAACGTAAATCTGGACATCGTTCGTTGGGAGTTCCGGTGTGCCATAGACGTACACCTTTTTCGCCATAATCGCCATCGCCTTGAGTGCGTGAGAATGCGCATTCGATGTTCCCTGCCCCTTACCCTTTCGCCGAGGCCTGAACGTGTGAGCAAGCTGTGTCAGAGTGAAGATGCCTTTGCGACTAAAGCGTGCGATCTCCTTCGCTCCGATGCCTCGAAGCTGCGACAGATTGTCCTCCAGGCGGGCCTGTGACTGACACCGCTCTCGATATTCACAGATTGAGCAGTGCTCATTCAGAATCAATTTGGGAGGTTCTTTGGATTCATTCCTCAGGATAAAGTCGTCGATCAGGTGTTGAACGTCGTTCATTCCGGCACCCAAGTGCATGCGAATTGGCTTGATTTCATTTCCTCGCCACACCAACCCAATCGCCGGTGGTCGCCCCTGCAACTGACCGAGAATGTATCCGTAAATCCGGAGCAGAACCTTCTGCTGTTTTGCATTACCAACCTCGTGAAATAGCATTGGCACGTAATGGAAGCTACCTAGCTTGGATTCTCCATCAATTCGCTTGATGCCATCGAAATGAAGGGAAATGGTATCACTCTCGAAATCTCCTCCGAGGATGTACAAAGTTCCCTTTTTAAGAATCGGGGTCGTCAAGGCGACATTGTTGACGACCTCGCCAGCTTCAATCGTCCTGAGAATGCGTTCGATTGCTCGACGACGGACTTCTTCTCGTGAATCGCCGAGTAGCTTCTCGTAGTCGGTTTTGACACCAACTTGACCGAGATATTTCAGATGTCCCTTCATGGGGCAGTTCAGATATGACTCGAACAACGATCTTGAGATTCTCGCCATCATGAAGCCCTCAAAATTCTGAAGGGAAGCGGAATATCCAGTATTGTATCCTGATCATCGTTGAGCGGCTGAAGCGAGAGAAATCGATGGCAGAGTCGCAGACGGACTTGAAGAGCGAGGCAAAGTCAGACCCAACTTGGTTCGTCTACATGCTGCGATGCACTGACGGTACGCTCTACACCGGGATAACAAATGATTTGGCCCGTCGATGCGACCAGCACAACGCCGGAACAGCGTCACGATACACTAGAAGCCGCCTGCCAGTTGCCTTGGCATATCAGGAAGTGCAAGCGAGCCGCAGCAATGCTCTGAAACGAGAACTGGCGATCAAGAAACTTCCCCGGCAGCAGAAAGAGATGCTGATTCAGCGACGGGAAGGCGAATCCAAATGATCTTCCGACTGTCACAAAAGCTGTATACCAAGATCAAAGCCGGAAGTTTGTCGGTTCTGCCATTGGAAGATAACCCTTTTTCTGATTGGTCCGCACACTTGTTCGTTGCAGGGCGAACGCAATACATCCTTCTGAGCAACACGAGTTCGCTCTATCCAACCGTGATGCGAGGCGGGGGAATCACGAACAAAACCATTTTCATCGATCATGCTTTGGGCTGTGTTCGGGAATTCACGGAGGCTGACGGACACGAATCGGTCTATCGTCGCCTCATCTACCCAGAAAGTGGAACGATCAGAATTTCCAACGCCCTGAATCGTTCAGTCACGGGTTCCATGACTGACATGATCCGATTTGCGACCGCAATGCTTGTTGAGGATGAGATGCCTCCACGTGACATTGGATTCAAGCTCAATGATATTCCGTTTTCGTGGTTGAAACAGGGAACGCCACGGAGGACATTCAGGACTATTGTGAGCGAGCATCAAATCGAGTGATTCTGGATCAGCCAGCCGATGAACTTGCCCAACGTTGATCTGTGTGTAGGTCGGCAATCCAATTCATAGGTGAGCGATTACCTTCGCTAAGTCAACCAAATGCTGGCACGAAGAGAGAGTGTTCGTACGTTGAAACCATAACTGTGAGAAGAAAAATCGTCCTGTGGCAACATCAATCGTTTACGTTGGCTATCATCGGATAGGATGACCGCAAATGGCTTTCATAGCTGCGGAAGTCTTGCCTGATTATTTTCATCCTATTGGAAGGAGCCAACGATGAATTGCAAGAATTTGACGGTCGTTCTCATTCTCGTTTTTTCTCGGCAGGTGTGGTCTGCGGAACCGGTCACGAAAGAACTGCCAGCCGATGTGGCGGCAGTAGCCGAGGGCGGAAATGAGTTTGCCACAGACCTGTATGCTCGTCTGGCTTCCGAGAAAACCAGCAACCTGTTTTTCTCGCCGTACAGCATCTCGACCGCACTCGCCATGACGTACGCCGGAGCTAGAGGTCAGACAGCAGCCGAGATGGCGAAAGTCCTGCACTTCCCCGTTTCACAAGCAGAACTGCATCCGGCGTCCAACAAACTGAGATTGTTATTGGCATCGAAGGAGCCGACTGCCAGATTTCAGCTTCGAGTTGCGAACCGTCTGTGGGGGCAGAAGGGCTTTCACTTCGTGCCAGAGTTTCTGGGGGTGACGAAGTCCGATTAC
>CBIHQO010000857.1:0-3011 GCA_966211735.1 uncultured Schlesneria sp. | reverse complement strand
GGGGACTTCCGGTAGATGGTAGCCTTCGCGGTTCAGGCGAATTCTGTAAAGGCTGGACCCGGCGGTGATGTAGAGCAGGTTGGCGTCTTTGCCTCGCCCAAAGCCGACGTTGGTTGGAACTTCGGTCTTGATGTAGTCCAGTTCCTTTCCGTCTGGTGAATAGACGTAAATCCCCGGTCGGTTTTAAGCACGTACGGCCACGTACAGAATGCCAAGCTTGTCGACGGTGAGACCATCTGGACCGTCAAACGGGGCGTAGTCGACCAGCGTCTTCCTGAACTTCGCGCTGCCATCGGCGGCCAGATCATAGGCCATCAGTGCCATGTTCCCCTTGCGCACGGGTTCGTCGGTCTGGAGTTGTTCAGAGCCCGTGGCGCCGTTGTCGTTGCTGACGACGTAGAGTGTCTTCTGATCGGGTGCGACGGCGACGCCGTTGGGTTTGCCGGCATTGGTGATGATGCGATGCAACGTGCCGTCGGTGTCGATGCGATACACAGCCATCACGGGCTGTTCGAGCGGTTCGTGCCCCAGATAGCGTGGGTCACTGAAATAGATTCGCCCTTTTTCGTCGATCGAAATGTCGTTCGGGGAATTGAAGGGGCGACTTTCAAACAAGGCCGCAATGATATAGCTTTTGCCGGATTTCATGTCAGTCCGCGTGACGCGACGACCACCATAGTCGGCTCCTTCGGCAACAATCATATCGCCGACGGCGTCGAACTTGATCCCATTCGACATGCCACTGGGGGAGCGGAAAATCGTGGTCTTGCTGGTGGCGGGATCAAACTTCCAGATGTACCCCGCTTCGATCGCACCGTTGTCATTGCGAGACTTGTTCGAAAACGTGATCTCACTGAAGTACACCATGCCATCATGTGCGACACTGACTCCTTCGGTCAAGAAGTGCGATTCGAAAAGCTTCTCGAGCTTGGCGTCTGGCGGAACGATCGGATCGGCAGCAAACAATCGGCCACAGAGACATAGTGCGAGTAGCGGGACTGCGTAAATCGAGAGTCGATGATGACGCGAGCGAAGCGGCATGTCGGGTTCCTTCGAGTCTGCGGCGTTGTTGACGAGGATGCCTGAGCGTGCCAACAATACTGCGAAGCCTGCCGAGTAGACAACGCTCGCGGGAGTTCGAAGCGAGCGTATGAGTCGCTCGCGATCAGGAAGACGTTCGAGTGAGAGCCACGATGCAAAGATCGTCGCTCGGTTTGCGGCCCTGGCGAAAACGATCAACCGCGGCCATCAACTTGTTGACACGCTCAGCCGCATTGGTCACCGATACCAGCAAGGAATCGTCCAATCGTTCCATGCCGAAAATATCGCCGGCGGGATTGAATGCTTCACTGACTCCGTCCGTGTACAGCACGAGTTCGTCGCCAACGTCGAGATTGATCGTGACGGGATGACACGGATTGTCGAGCAGCACGCCCAGAGGGAAGCCCGTGCGGTTCTCGCCCACCTGGAGGACCGTTCCATTCCGCTTTCTCAGCCGAGGGAGCGGATGACCGGCATTGGCGATGCTAAGTGTGTGCTTCTGCGGGTCGAGCACCACGAGGCAGAAGGTGATGAAATCGCTGTCCGATCGGCAGACGGATCGGTTCAACTCGTCCATCGCCGCCTTCAACGATGTCGCACTCGAAATGCAGTGCCGCAGTTCCGAGATGAATTCGGCAATGCGCAGCGACGCAGGCAGTCCCTTGCCCGAGGCATCGGCCACGGCCAGCATGAGTCGCCCGTCAGAGAGACGATGATAGATGTACGCGTCGCCGCCAACGATTTGAGCGGCGCAGTAGTACTGCGCGAACGAGTAGCCTGGTACCTGCGGGGATTCGGTGGGAAGCATCCTCAACTGGATTTGACGTGCCGTTTCCAACTGATGCCGCGTCAGTTCATGCTCGACGACGACCTCGTGTGCGCGGGCATAGCCGATGGCCTGCGCGGCCAGAGTCGCGGCGCCGCTGACGAAGGCCAGGTCATCTTCGCAGAATTTCGCCTGCGAATCTTCGGTTTCCAGGATCACGATGCCGAGGGCGGATCGCGTGGGGCCGATCACAATCGGAACATACATCGTAGATGCAAAGGTCGACTCCAGTGCTGACTCGCAACTTTCATCTCCCGCATTGTGAATCGCAGCGACTCCTGCTTCGAGAGTCTGACGGGAGAGGGTGTAGTCGCCGGGCATATCGGTGGCTGTCGACCCGTCGGCCTCGTGTCCGTGCTTGGTGGCGCGGGGCGAGAGATGACCGTCTTTCTCGACCAGCAGGATTTCGCCGCTGCTCGCCTGCGGGAACGTCTGGAACAAGATGTCCAGGATCTTGGGCAGAATGACATTCACATCCAGGCTATGGCCGAGTTGTTGAATGATCCCCAGGACGTTGTCCAACCGGACGCGCAGGCGGTTGGGCTGGCGTTCGCAGTCGGCAGTCGGGACGGGATCCTGGTAGGCCGGCATCGATCCACTGGAAGGGTTCTTCGGCTCCTCGAACCGAAAGAAGCGGATTGGCACGTCGTACAAGTTGATTCGGTCACCGTCCTGCAGCGGAACGGGACTGTGGATCGGACGACCGTTCAGGAATGTGCCGTTAACGCTGTCCAGATCTTCCAACAGGTACTCACCGAGTCGTTCGACAATTCTGGCGTGCTCGCGCGAGATCGATCTTTTATTGAGTACAACGTCGCAGAAGCCTGATCTTCCAATGACGCATTCGTGCTGCATGGTTAGCGGGAAAGTGGTCCCCGTCAGTGGGGGCCCCATCACGACAAGGCTGGCCATACATCGGCTCCCTCCTAAGGAAGTTGGCCCTTCCCAAAGTTTTCACCGGGGCGATTGCCCGAGGCAGACGACGTGATGTCACGTTTTCAAAAAGCGCCCGTTTCGGATTTGCAATAGGCGACTCTCCGTCAGAAGTCATCACACTTGATCGCTGCAATGGATGCGCGAAGAACACCTCTCTAACATTACGCAGCTAATTCTCGAAACGTTCACAAAAAAATTCCACTTCTCG
>CBIHQO010000856.1:0-3016 GCA_966211735.1 uncultured Schlesneria sp. | reverse complement strand
GACTCACGACGACGTACCGGTTCGTCACAGCGGGGTGGTCCAGCGTTGAAAGAAATCGATCGACCACAGTCGCTCCAGCAAGTGGCAGTAACAGTTTGGGGCGTCCCATCAACAGACCCGACGCCGCAGCCGGAATCACGGCAAACATTTGACCAAGTGGACGCATGTTCACGTTCCTTGACACACGAGAGATGCCCTTTGAGAATTGGCAATTCACTGTGCAACAATCTGCCTTGCGATGGCTTTGGAATCATTTCCATGAACCGATGCAACCCGGTGCCAAACATCATAGGGTCCGGATGTATCATCGTGATCGGTATTTTTTTGATCAGCTGGACCGCGAATGCGGCTTCCCCAATCAAGATCAACACGGAAATCGCTTCACCAGTAGATTTGACCGCCGAGATCGATTCCCTGTTAACAACAATTCGCGAATCCACTCTGACTGCTGAATCATATGCGGAACAACATCAGCAAGTGAAAAGAAACGCGATTCAGATTGCGATCTTCGCTCAAACACTCGCCGAGCACGAAACGGATTCTCCACTGAAAAAGTCTGCGCCAGGCCTGCGAAACGCCTCATTGGCACTCGTTCGCACGACATCCTATGAAGAAGGGATGCAGAGCTTGGCCCGCATGCGTGAAGCGATGGAAGGCAAACTGAGCGGCACACCCGCGGTGGACATCGAATGGAGTAAACTTGCCAGTGCCAGCACATTGATGCCGATCTTGAAAGTGCGAAGCGAATCGATTCGTCGGGGTTTTCGACGCCCGAAGGACCCTGATGTGGAAAGCCGAAACGCCACAGCGATCGCGCTGCTGGCCCTCGCCGCTCATGGCGACATGCACTTCGCCAAGACGCCTGCGGACAGAGCAGTTTGGCAAGAAGCGTGCCTAGAACTGCAGACGAATATGTCTCGAGCTGCCAGCGCGATTAAGACTCGTGACAGCTCAGCCGCCGATCATTTTCGCCTGGGACTGGAAGCCTGCGACAAGTGCCATCAGAAGTTTAAGCCATGATGGACCAAGTCCTGGCACCTCATCCGTGGCGGGTAAAACATGGCAGCCTGAGTTCGATTTCGGTCGTGATATCAGCTAAGGTAAGTTGCGACCTGCCCGCTTTTGCGATGGCATGTGTAGTGACCCGACGTCGCTTAATGCGCCCGAATGAAAGCAGTCATCGGCCGTACAGATAACCTTCGGAAAGGACCTCCGTGGCGACGGCGATCAATAGCACGAAATCAACAGGACATTCGGCCCGCCAAAGCCAATGGGCGATTATTGTGCGTCAGTTCTGCAAGCGGCGACTCGCCGTCGCATCGACCTTCGTGGTCCTGTTCCTGGTCACCGTCAGTATCTTCGCGCCGCTGCTCGCCAATGATCGACCAATCTACTATGTCGGTACGAATCGATTCGAGTTCCGCGAGGCAGCGAAGAACGCTCGGGCGGTCGTCGTTCAATTAGTCACTTCCGCGAATGCGCCGCACGCGAAGTGGGCCGAACAGACTCGAACACTGCAGCGCCAATTCGATTTGATGCTCGGCGAATTGTCGGCAGAAGCATCGAGACCAGTTCAGGAACTTCGAACGAACATCGCAGCGGCCGCAGCGAAGCCAGATCGCGCCCAAGCCATCGCTGATTTGCGGGCACTGCAGAAAGATTTGCGCCCGATTTTGGACGCTGCCGAGGTGCAATTGACTGTTCGCCCTCATTGGCCCGTCTTTAAATCGCTGCATTGGGCGGATCTCGGCTTTATGACAGCAATCTTAATGCTGCTAACGCTGCCTCTCTGGCGTCGTTGGACTGTCTCACAGCAAGACGGCAGCTCACGCTTAGCACTGCTGCTTTTAGTTCTAATCCCTTCCTGTATTGCCGCAACCTGGTGGATGCTGGTTCCCGTACGAGTTGATCGAACCGCCTATAAAGCCGGTGTTCTGGTCGCCGATGCCGGTGCCCCCAAAGCGGGTGTCGTCTATCAATCGGTCATGTGGCCGCCAATTGCGTACGGGATCGATGAATATGACCTCGCAAAGATGTCGGCTCCCCCCGCCTGGTATCCCGAAAATTGGAAACCCAAGACGTCACGAAAAGTCAACGAGCTGACAAAAGCGGTCTCACCCTGGAACACGCCGCACTGGATGGGAACCGATGCAGACGGTCGCGATATCCTTTGCCGGATGATCTGGGGAGGTCGCGTCAGTCTTTCAGTGGGAATCGTAGCCGTCGCAATCTATGTCTCCATCGGCATCGTCGTGGGGGCGCTCGCTGGCTACTTCCGCGGGCTGACGGATCTCTTGATCTCGCGAATCATCGAAGTCGTGATCTGCTTTCCCTCATTCTTCTTGATCCTGACGATCGTCGCCATGGTCGGCCCCGGCTTGCTGAACATCATGGTTGTGATTGGATTGACGGGTTGGACCGGGATTGCGCGACTGGTGCGAGGCGAGTTCCTGCGACTGGTCGATCAGGAGTTTGTGCTGGCTGGTCGAGCTCTGGGCTATTCGCCACTCCGGTTGATCTTTCGTCACGTCCTACCCAATGCCATGGCACCAGTGATGGTTTCCGCGACCTTCGGGATCGCCGGAGCAATCCTGACTGAAAGCGCTCTGTCGTTTCTTGGGCTCGGAATTCAGGCACCCATCCCTTCCTGGGGGAGCCTGCTCTCTGACGGTCGATCAGTATTAAATCACGCTCCCTGGCTGATTCACTTCCCGGGTTTGGCGATCTTCATCACGATCACGTCCTACAACTTGATCGGCGAAGCGCTACGTGACGCGGCAGATCCTCGTCTGCGTGGTTCGAGATAGGGACCGACCTGCAGCCTTGCATGTTGGTCGACAATGTCATGCCGAAGTGTCGAAGAGCGAACAATGCATGGTGACGGTGAATGTTGCACAGGCTCGTCGCCCGATCACAGCGACGCGAAGACACTGGTGGCCCAAAGCTGCCACCAGTGGCACACAACGCGGGTAACGATTTTCGAGATGCGAATATGAGGCGGGGATATCGCACTTGG
>CBIHQO010000855.1:0-3020 GCA_966211735.1 uncultured Schlesneria sp. | reverse complement strand
GAGCGTCACGTTGGCTTGGCGCAGGGCCTCGTCGATCACTGGCAGAATGCGCTCGACATGGGCCCGCGACGCAATCTCTGGAACGACGCCGCCGAAGCGCTCGTGCAATTCGTGCTGCGTCGCGACGACGTTCGACAAAACTCGCCGCTGGTGATCGATGACGGCAGCAGCGGTTTCATCGCAAGATGATTCCAAGGCAAGAAGAAGGCGTCGTGGGGGCTCTGCTGGGTTCAAGAGCGGCTTTCAAAACAGAAGAGCCCGTGACGGAAATCACGGGCTGGTTCCAGGAATTCATTCGCTTAACGCATCTGAGCACTAGACGGCTCGTATGACTCGACCGGGCTGCACTGCCATCCACTCGAGGAAAGCCTCCACGAAAGATCGACCGAAGCGGCTTTGGATGCCTGCTCCTTCTTTCTTCGCTTCGGGCTTGGCTTCCGCTGCATCCTTCTTTTCGGCGTTCTCGGGCTTATCGGCTTCTGGCTTCTTTTCGGTGAGTTGTCCCTTCAGGTACGTCACGCCCTTCGCCAATTGAGTATCAACGAATGTCGACTTCGGGGCATCGGCACCGCGAACAACTTCACGTTCGCGACGGGCATCAAACAGCTTGCCCATTTCTTCGTTGGACAGTTTGACTTCGTAGCCCTCATCAGGCATTACGCCCCATTCATCTTTTTCAGTCGCCTTCGGCAAGCGGTGAATGTTCTTCCCACTGGGGCGATGATAGCTGGCCGTGGTGAGCTTCAGGGCGCTTTTGCCACCTTCCAGTTCGATCACGTTCTGAACACTTCCTTTACCCCAGGTTCGTTCGCCAATCACGATTGCTCGTTTGTGGTCCTGCAGGCAGGCACTCACGATCTCGCTGGCTGAAGCACTGTAGCGATTCACAAGAACCACCATTGGGAATCCGCTGAACGTTCCGGCTCGCTTGGCTTTGAATACCTGTTCTTCAGTGTTGCGACCCTTCGTGCTGACGATCACGCCGCTTTCGATGAAGAAGTCTGAGATCGCAGTCGCGGCGGTAAGGAGGCCACCTGGATTGAATCGCAAATCCAGAATAAGAGCCTTCATCCCTTCTTTTTTCAGCGTATCCAAAGCGTCGTGAACTTCTTCGACGCTGTTGCGTCCGAAGCTGGTCAGGCGGATGTAGCCAATCTTGTCTTCGCCTTCGAGCATGTACGACCAGTTGCCCATCGAGTCGTAGTGGTCACCCTGCACGGTTGGGGTCTTGATGACGGCACGAACGATATCCAAAGTCTCGGACGTCGTTTCGCCGGTGTGTTGGATCTTGACCTTAACAACGTCGCCCGCTTTGCCGCGCATCATCTTGACGGCGGTGTCCATTTCGCGACCTTCGACAAATTCGGCCGTCGGCTTGCCGTCAATCTCGACGATATGGTCACCCGCGCGAATCCCGGCCTTGTAGGCGGGAGTTCCTGGCAGCGGAGTCATGACCATCAACTGGCGAGACTTCGGCTCGACGGTCACCTGGATACCAATCCCACCGAATTCTTGATCAACCGATTCATTGAACTGTTTCAACTCGGTTGTGTCGATGTACGACGAATACGGGTCGAGTTTCATGATCATGCCACGCATCGCGGCCTCGACCAGTTCTCGACGATCGACTTTTTCGACGAAATTGCGATCAATCTGTTCGAAGGAATCGACGAACAGCTTCATCAATTCAAAGTATTCATCCTCGGTCGCGGCCTGTACCGGTTTGGAAACCGAGAAACAAAGGCCCAACATGAGGATTAGAGCCAGAACAGATGCACGCCTCACCATCGTCGTCTCCCTTCGCGAAAGGCCGCTAACTTCACCAACCGTGTGAAGCGCTTGACCCGTCGATGTGGTCACTCGGCAAATTTCACCCAACTGATTGCCCCGGCAAGTCTACGGGCTTTTCCGAATGGGAGCAAGATTCCTGACGCCGACTTCGGCATGTCCTGAACTCTATGCAAGAATCTCATGGATCACGTGGCCATGGACATCGGTCAGTCGACGTTGGATGCCGTTATGATAGAAGGTCAGCTTTTCGTGATTCAGGCCCAGCAAATGCAGAGCGGTCGCATGTAGATCGTAGCTGTAACACGGATTTTCGGCGGCTTTGAACCCAAGCTCATCACTGGCCCCGTAACTCGTTCCGCCCTGAATGCCGCCGCCAGCCAGCCAAGCTGTAAAGACGCCAGGATTGTGATCGCGACCTTTTTGTGATCCCTGCATAAACGGCTGCCGTCCGAACTCCGACGTACAAATGACCAGTGTCGAATCCAGCAGGCCGCGTTGTTTGAGGTCGGTCAGCAACGCGCTGGCCCCGGTGTCCAAGATTCGTCCCCAGTAACCGTGATCGCGCACGATGTCCTCGTGGCTGTCCCAGTTCGGGCGGATTTTTTTCGATGATGTGTTTTCCGCACCGCAAAAGATCTGAACGAACCGCACACCGCGCTCGACAAACCGGCGCGCCAGCAGGCATTGTCGTCCGAATGAACCGACATCCGGATCGTCTAATTCGTATGGCTTCAACGTCGCTGCTGATTCGCTCGCCAGATCAACCGCTTCCGGGGCACTCAGTTGGAGTCGAGCGGCAAGTTCATAAGCCGTGATTCGTGCTTCCAGCAAGGAATCGGATCGCGACGACGCATGCGTGGCATTCAGCATCCGCAAAAAGCCAAGTCCTTCGCGTTCCGAGTCGGCCGCTATCGTTCGATCCGCTGGTGGAAACAAGTCAGCGATGGGAGGTCGACCGGTCGCTGTTTCAATCGTCGTCCCCTGATGCAAGGCGGGGAGAAATCCCGCTGACCAGTTGGCCAGTCCTCCGGGAGGCAGTCCGCGGGGATCCGGCAAGACAACGAATGCAGGAAGATCGTCGCTCTCACTTCCCAGGCCATACGTCACCCAAGCCCCCATGCTCGGAAAACCCGGTCGGATGAATCCGCTGTTCGCCATGAACATCGCCGGGCCATGCAATGCCGACTTGCTTTGCATCGAATGCAGGAACGACATGTCATCGACGTGGC
>CBIHQO010000854.1:0-3022 GCA_966211735.1 uncultured Schlesneria sp. | reverse complement strand
AATTCCCGATCACGAATCGCGGACCAATCGTTCAACCACACCCCATTTCGTAACACCAAGCTATACTAGCGGTTTAATGCAAAGTCAACCGGCTGATTGCCCCGTCAACACAACTTTCACACGACACCTGACCTCACTTCGGAATTCCTAAACGCCGACCCTTAAACCTTACGACCGACAAGGGCGATTTTGTGAAGTCCTACCGGGCGATTATTCCGATTTCATGGAAACCGCCCACGACATTCGGACGAACGATCGTCGCCGTAAGTTCCCAAAATCTTTTTGACTGTTCGTCTTGCCATTGTGGGGAACGACTTGATCCGGCGTTATGATCGTCAGTTCAGACATGCCAGGGAAACTGCATTCCGTCAAACGCCTTTCCCTTGGACATGACACGACACCACGACTCCATGACGGCGATCTTCAGACATTCTGCCACTAGAACGAATCTATGAGCCTGCAAGACGTTGTGATTCTGATTCCCAGCCATAGCCTGGAAGATTTCCCGACGGAACAGACCGACAATCCGGCTGCCAGCCTGCTGAATTCGTTCGTGGTGGCCTGGCATCCGGCGCTGCTGGCTGCGACCGAAGTACTACCCCACTGGCGGCGTGCGGACGAACCCGCAGCGGTCCACGCCAACCAACTGATCTTCGTGCCGACGGTCAGCGATGATTGGCTGCCACACGGCTGGGTGGAAGATGCCCGTAAAACCGGTGCGACCGTCATTTCTGGGTTTCACGACCGCATCGAAATGGAAACGGCCGCCCTGCTGGCGTTGTCTGAGCCCGTCGAAATCTCGCGCGACCTCGTTGGCGACTTCTATTCGCTCGGTTTCTGCTGGCTGCAGGTGGAATTGCTGTCGCGGCATATGCGGAACTTCAGCAATGTCGACGAAGGCCGTATGCACCAGCGAGCGATTGCCGCGGCAAAAGCGGCCGTCGCCAACGATGTCGAGGCCACTCAGACACATCTGCGAGGCTGTTTCGAACTGCTGCTGGAAGCACGCGAGCGATTTTATCCCGTCGAATGCTACCTGATTGACCTGTGCCTGACCTTCAACGACCTCGCCGTGGAACGGCTGATCGAGGAACTGGGGCGAGACGTTCCAATCAGTTTGCTGGCGACCGCCACAGACATTCGGGCCCTGTGTGAGAAGTCGCCAAGCCTGCAGACCGCTCTGAAATCAGCCTGCGATGCTCAGCGAGCCTGCATCGTCGGTGGCGAAGAACGCGAAACGCCGCTGCCGCTCCTGCCGCTGGAATCCGTGCTGCATCAGTTCAACCTGGGGCGCGAGAGCTGGCACGAACGGGTTGGTCGCTCGCCCGTTGTGTGGGGGCGTCGTAAATACGGCTTGGCGGCACCCCTGCCCCAGTTGCTGACGAAGCTGGGTTTCAAAGCCGCATTGCACGTGGTGCTGGACGACGGCATCTATCCCGATCACGAGTACACCAAACTTCGCTGGCGTGGGACGGATGAATCGATCATTGACGCTCTCAGCCGTATTCCGCTGGCTGCCGATAGTGCCGCGAGTTACCTGCGCTATCCCGTGCGCATGGCCGAGTCGATGGATCACGATCAAGTCGCCGGGCTGATCTTTGCCCGCTGGCCGGACGTGGCCGCCCCCTGGTTCGAAGACCTGCGACGCTCACAAAAGTACGCCCCGGTGCTCGGACGATTCGTCACGCTGCAGCATTTCTTCGAATCGACCGAATTACCCGGCCAACTGAGCACGTATCAGTCGCACGAATACTTCCCGCCGTACCTGATTCAAAGCGTGGCTCGACGCGAAGCGGACCCGATCAGCCGGTTTGCCGATCACCTGTTGCGTCGCCGACGCTTCGATGTGGCCATGTGGTGCCGCAACTTGTCACGGGCAATGATGAAGCAGGCCATCGAGAGTGCCGACACGAACCAGGCGGAACGAGATCTGGAGGCTGCGGCTCCCGAATCGGACGCCGCCGCCGTGAGCAAAGCCACCGAAGTCCTCACCACCACGGAAGCCTCCTGGCCGCGTGAACTTTCTCGCTTAGTCATGCACGGAGCCAGTCAGAAGCGTGGCTTCCTGCTGATCAACTCACTGTCGTTTACTCGCCGCGTCTGCGTCCCGCTGCCTGGTCTGAAGTCGTTGCCTGCCATTGCGGGGCCGATCAAGGCCGCTCACGTGGATGCTGCCCATCCCGAGCAATCAGTCGTCGTGGTCGAAGTTCCGGGGGCGGGTTATGCCTGGATCCCAGAAGACGACCGCGCCACCGCCGCACCCGCTCCCAAGCCGCCGCTCGTCGAGGACCTGGTCTTACGTAATGAATGGTTTGAGGTCGTCATCAATGAGCAAACTGGCGGCATCGGTCATGTGCGACTGCACGAGCAACGCGACAAGCGATTGAGCCAGCAACTTTCGTTTCGATTCCCTCGTGAACGAACCATCGGCAGTGGTGAAGAGGCCTACACATCCCAATATGCCGAGATGCGATGCACGGGGCGCGAAGTTGTCTCCACGGGGCCGGTTCGAGGCGAAGTCGCGACGACTGGCCAGATTGTCGACCAACTGACGGGTGAGCGTCTCGCCTCGTTCCGGCAAACGATTCGTGTCTGGCGAGCACGGCCGATCGTGGAGATCGATGTGGAACTGAGCGATCTCAAGGTTCCCGACGGCGATCCTTGGAACAATTACTTCGCCTCGCGTTTTGCCTGGGGCGACCTCACGTCTGCGTTGACTCGCAGCATTTTTCACACGGCCCAAGGGTTCGGTGGAGAACGGTGCGAAACGTCCGACTACATCGAGGCTGCATCCACGAGCGAACGTCTCACCATCGTTCCGCACGGGTTGCCTTATCATCGCAAATCAGGCCAGCGAATGGTCGACTCGTTATTGGTCGCGGCGGGTGAAACTCGGCGTCAGTTCAAGTTCACAATCGCCGTCGATGCCGCCTATCCGCTTGAAGCGGCCTGGAACGCCACGACGCCACTGGCAGTGATTCCGACCGACAATGGCCCGCCGCGTTCGGGGCCCAGTGGCTGG
>CBIHQO010000853.1:0-3029 GCA_966211735.1 uncultured Schlesneria sp. | reverse complement strand
GCAGGTCCTCGATTTTTCCCTTACCCAAGCAGGTGGCGGGATGCGGTCGCTCGCGATTTTGTACGAGGGTGCCGACAACGCGAACTCCGGCGGTCTTCACGAGGCCCTTCAGTTCGTCGAGGGCGTGTTCGCGGCCAAGATTGCGGGAGGGGTCAGGAACGGAGACTAGAATGGCGGTTCGACTCTGAGTCTTTAGATTGTCGCGGATCGGTTCGGCCAAAGGGAGCAGCTTTCGACAGAGAATTGTGTTACGTGCAAGATGAAGTGTAGGGGGTGGCGAGTCAAATGGAAAATCACCCCTGTTCGGAAGACGCGGCCAGGTTCCGCCGGGTTCAGGGGGATATGGGGAGAAACGGAGATTGAACCACGGAATACACTGAAGGCACGGAAGGAAGAGAGAAGAAGAATTTGAAACACAGAGGCACAGAGATCACGGAGGCAGATGAGGAGAATGGAGGTGAACTGTGCGAGCGGGTACTGGTTCACATCTGTATTGTTAGAACTCAGGGGCGCTTGCACGCGGTCTGAGACGCACACGGTTACTCTTCGATTGCACGACACGTGGCGGCTCAGTTTGACTTGAAGGCAAGGATCTCCCCCGATGTTCAATGTTTCTTGTCGTCGAGGGGCCTGCCGGTGATTTTTGGCAGAGCGGTGCGTGCGGCGTGACGGACTCGAAATTGACCTTCGAGCAAAGCTTCTTGCAAGGCGGGAACGGCGGCAATCGCGTCGGGGCCGATTTGTGCGAGTGCTTCGGCTGCGGCAGCGCCCGCGGAGTCATCTCGATCGCGAAGTTCTCGTTGCAGGAGGCCAACCGAATCGGGGTCACGCGTAATTCGCCACAATGCCTGTGCCGCCATGACGCGATTGCCTGCGGTTGGGTCGTTCAGCATCGCCTTCAACTCGGGCACGGCGCCGATTGCCGGTTCGCCGATCCGCCCCATCGCCTGTGCGGCATAACTTCGGTCACTCCGATCCTCTGATTTAAGCAGGGGCATGAGGACCGGTATGAGCGGTTTGGCGGCGGGGCCAATCCGGATGATCTGATACAGTGCCCACGTTTTCTCCATCGGCTTGGTCGAGGTCTGGAGAATGTCGGACAAGAGATGGACCGGCGTTTCAGGATCGCCGCCGGTAAGAACCAGTGCGCCTGCCATCTCGATTCGCGCGGACTCCCGCTCTTTTGAAAGGGCGTCGCTGAGCGCGGCTCTCACGCGGTCTACATTTTTCCCCGCCTCTCCCAATGCCGACGCCACAAACCTGCGCATGTTATTGGATTGATCGCCGAGTGTATCGATCAGCACGTCGATCGTTTCATCACTTGTTGAGATTCTTCCAAGAGCCATTGTCGCGCTCAATCGCACGTGCTCGGAGCGATTCGATCGAAGCAGTTTCAGTAGCTCGGGAGTCGCTTCCTGATTATGCCCAGGAAAACAGGGGAGGGTTCGCGTGACGGTCGTTACCACATGGTCACTGGGGTCATTCAGTAAGCGGATCAATACCGGCACGCATACATCGGGATGACATCCAATCAGCCCCAATGCCTCCACAGCTTTTTGACGCATGAAATAGTCTTGAGCCTCGCATGCTTCAATCAGTTGCGGAACCGCTGATTCTGCGTCAGGACCAATCTGCCCCAACGCGGTGGCTGCGAATCTGGCGAGGTGTTCATCGGAATCGTGTAGTGCTTCAACCAGGGCCGCAGTGGCTTTCGTCGCACCGATCTGACCCAGTACTTCGGCCGCCCTGCGTCGCACTTCCGACTCATCGTCCCGCAGGGCGGCGATCAAAGGCGAGACCAACGGTTCCAAACGCCCCTGAAGGAATATCAGTGCTTGTACAGCTTGCTGCCGATTTTCGGCAAACTCACTTTTTAATTCGGAACCCAGGAGTGCCATGGCGGCTCCGTCGTCGCTCCGGAGTTCGATGAGGGATCGGGCTGTGATGATGCGAACTTCCGCTTCCGGGCTTTTCAGGACGGTGCGCAGTGCCTGAACGACAGGTTGGGAAGCGTCGCCAATTTTGCTCAGGGCCTTAATGGCGCATCGTTGGACTTCCTTGTCATCCTGCAGTCGTCGCAGCAGCGTCGGAATGGCGGGCCTCGCATGCTCCTTCAATACTCCGAGCCCATCAGCGGCGATCATACGATGACTGGCCTGAGGATCGCCGAGGGCCTTCGTTAGTTCAGCAACCGCTGGTTTCGGGAATTGTCTAAGCAGCGTTTGTATTTCAGAGCTGTCCGCCTGGTGATGCGGCGATAGCAGCATTGCCACGAAGATAACGGCCGCGGCCTGGTCACCGCCAATCTCCTGAACTCTGCGGCAATAGGGCACGAACCCTGGACTAAAAACCATCTTCCTCCCACTCTCCCGCATACTCTTTACGAGGAACTTCATAGCGGCCTCGACCTGCTGAGACATCGGACCCGCTTTCCGCAGAAATCGGGCATCACGCTGCTCCAACACGGTAGCGGGAAGTGGCCCCAGTCGCTCGATGTAATAGTCCGAATCCGGATGCGGATCGTAGATGTCGTCCAGCGGACTTTTGTTCAGCTTTCGCCATTGTTCACTGCCGCGCTGGTCGCCAGCAGCCATCAGAAATGTGAACGCGCCCCAGAGCCAGTTGCGTACGAATGCGGCTTGCACTCGCGGAACGGCATCCCCGTTCGGTGCCACGACGCCATAAACTTTGACGAGAGTCAGTGGCTCAATGTCCAAGTCGACCCCGTGCAGGATTGCGACGAAATCTCCCGAACCGTTGAATGACAGCGCCACGATGTGAAGATCGGTCAGACCATCAAAGTACTTGTGCTCCACCTGCAGAGTTGTTGTTTGATTCGCGACATCTTCGGTCACTCCGCGGACGATGCCAAACCACCCCACGTATTTCCCCTGCTGTTCGGCAATATTGTAGGGGCCTGCGAGTCCCCCTGTTTGAACCTGACTATGATCGAGTTTTTCGAAGAACGGCCGCTCGGCTTTACTAGGTGTGTACTTTTGGGTTCCCAATCCTTCGCCGTGGTGATGTCG
>CBIHQO010000852.1:0-3038 GCA_966211735.1 uncultured Schlesneria sp. | reverse complement strand
AGGCAGAACGATGGCGAAGTCGAAACGGTGGGGCCAAACGTCCCACCCGCACGGCGAATGTAACTGATGCCGTGTCCCATGAACTCGTGATGCTTCAACTCGGCCGTCGAACCATAGTCGGCGTCATTTTCTGACGACAGCGATTGCTCGAGCAGTTGCATCAGTCGATCGAGGACGATCTGCGCTTTGACGGGGTCTCGCACTTCTAAAGCGACAATGGTATTGCTGCCGAACATCCCACCTTCCAGCGGCGAGTTGAAGACTGTCCACGCGTTTCCGAACGCAGGATACAAGTCCGCTGCCAGGCTCAAGCCGAGTTCCGCTTCAAATTCGCGAGTCGCCTGATCGAAGACCTTGAGCGACAGCGGATTCGTCTTGGCGACCAGTTCGCGAACACCATTCACGAGTTGGCCCAGATCCAAGCTGGTGGCCAGCACCATGTCGCTGTCCGCTGGAATATGTGCAAACTGCTCAGGCTGAAGGGCCAGATTCTTCGTGAGCATCAGCACGCCATCAGATCGTCCGCCCGTGGAGATGAAGGTCCGCTGAATGACATTTCCGTTTACCACGCCTGATCCGGCGACGACGCAGTCGATCGCATCGATCCCGGCCCCTCGCAAGACTGTTTGGGCGATCAGGCCGGCAGGACCCAGTGACTGAATTGCCGCATCGGTTGCTCCCTTGGTATCGATCCACGCCAGTGACCCGACGCGTTCTGTCACGACGCGCTTCCAACCTGCCGCAAACCGAGGATTGCTGTCCAAACCGGGGCCGGCACCCGACAGGCCAGCCAAGGCTCGTTCGATCGTTCCCTGGCCGAATCCGACCAACAATCGATCACCTTGCTGATGGACAGTCAGTTTCACTCCCCTGGGGCCGGGAACCTGAATCATCTGCGGCTGCGTCGGAACCTGATTTCGCGTGGCTCGATTGAACGCGTCAACGATGCCGGCCGCATCGGCACCTGTGTTCACCACCAAACAGGCATGAAACTGAGACAATGCGTCACCGGGATTCAAGACATCCAGCAATCCCTTCGGGGTTCGTGGCGGATCGGCGAATACAAACAGACAGCCCGAGTGCGCCGTCACCAATTTGGCCAGCCGTAACGCGTCCCGATTGAGAGACTGCTGATCAACTTCGATCTCCGTCCCGGGAGGAGAGTTGGATTCGGTCGGAGCCAGTAGCTGATCAATCGCCTGAAGCAGGGCGACGATTTCGGGATCGGCCACGAATCCATCGATACCTGGGGCTCCCGGCTTTCCTGCCCCACGTGCCGCCCATTCCACATAGGCCAGGCTATTCTGAGGCGCTGCCTTCACGAAGGCGGGGTCGCGATCCGCGGGAGGTGTCCCCAACAGGCCGCCACCCCCCAGCACCAGCAGCAAAATCTCGATCCATCCCATGCCCACACTTGTTGCCGTCATCATCGCTCCTTCTGGCTCTGCCTGGTCGGGCAGTCCCTATATTCTGTGATGTCGGCGACCTCTTGACCCCCAGTCAAGCGCGCTTGTCAAGCTGCGCCAGTCGCCAACGGGGCAATCGTACCGAGTCGGACAAGGTCCCTCCAGCAACGTCCTCCCTGGGCATCCGTTCAGCGCCGCCCAACGTCATCGATTTTTTGAATCTTGGGTCGACTTGTTTTGACTAAAAGATTGCCAACAATCTATAATCGCGATCATTACAAAATAGTCATTTTATCTCCGCTCTCTTTCCCTCCTGAGCGGAGGCCGGTTCCGGCACCTTCACAAGGAATTCGCCATGAGCGGACCAGACGTCGTCCAACTGTGCGACCGCGCGCGAGATCAATTGCACAAGCGAGATTTTGTCGCTGCGAAGGAACTGTTTGCTCAAGCGATCACGCTCGATCCTGATTGCTGCGAAGCTCACGAAGGCTTGGCGACCTGTGCTTACATGATCGAAGATTATCCGACTGCGATCGCTGAGTTTTCTCGACTGACGCTGCTGCAACCGCTGGAAGGTCGGCACCTGACTAACCTCGGTGCGATCCACAACCGGATCGGTGAACACATGAAGGCGGCGGATTACCTGCGCAAGGCGATCACGCGCAATAAGAAGTGTGCGGAGTCCTTTTACAATCTGGGGATCGCTCAACGAAAACTCAAGCAAAACGCCATGGCGGTCTCGGCGTATAAGGAAGCGATCAAACTCGCCCCCAACATGGCCGAAGCGTATCAGAACCTGGGCAACGTCTACGTTGACATGGGCAACCTGCAGATGGCGATCATGAATTTCAATAAGGCACTCGAAATTCGGCCTAACTTCGACAAAGCCCGCGCCGGCCTGGAGAAGGCCGAACAGCAGTTGGCGGAAGCGAAGAACCGCAACAATCAGATGGGGCGACTCAACGCGATGACATCCACAGTGACCTCCGTCGCGGCCATTTGCACGCGTGAGTTGCGCGATGACGAACGGTATGAAGATCGAAAGTGCGTCAAGCAACTGGCGGATGAAATCGAGCGTCTGGCTCAAGGGTGCGTTGACCACCTGAAGCAAAACGTCGTCCCCGCGATCCTGGAAGTGGAACGAGCGATGGGTCACGGTGCCGACGAAGCCGCCGTTCTGACCGAAGCGGCGGATTTGTTTCGCACCGCCACATCGCAGTGGGCGACCTTGCGTCGCTCGTTAAAGCGAAAGGTCGCCGAACTGGCAGAACATGAGAAGTTCATCAATGAACCGGCTGCGAAGTCGTAACGACGCGCGACAGAACGGCTGAGGGGGAGCGATTCGAGAGGCAGGGCGTTGGCGAAGTGGGTGGCCGACACGATTGAGTACGCAGTACAGAGTACTCAGTGCGCAGTATGATGGCCGTGTGACACAACCCCGGTCGCGTGTGACCCAACCTCCCATCCTACTACGGGAGTCGTGGTTACCGATCCGCATTCAATTGTCAAAGAGCTTCCCGCTGTGCGGGATTGGAACTCAGGTTGTTCTGCGTTTGCCAAACCTCAAATTGATGAGGGCTAGCAGCCCGTGGTGAAAGGTGTTGTTTGTGAAATCGGTAGGTTCTTAGCGCG